>NZ_JAMXSE010000005.1:0-250442 GCF_024124685.1 Pseudoalteromonas sp. OANN1 | reverse complement strand
CCAATAAAATGAAAAATATTTTTTGCGATGTCGATACTGATTGTTGTAATCTGCATTTGGTCTTCTCCCATTTTGATTGTTTGCAATTCAATCATGGCACACCGATGCCGAGTGTGGGAGGAGACCATTACATCAGGTTAGTTATCATCTTAACATTGCTCATAAAGCTCCAGCGGCAAACCATCAGGGTCGCTGAAAAAGGTAAAGCGTTTGCCTGTATATTCATCTGTTCGAACAGGCTCTACAGCAACTTGATTCTGCACGAGGTGTGCAATACAAGTATCAATATTCGATACGCTAAATGCTAAATGTCTCAGTCCTTGCGCCTCTGGATGTGATGGTCGTTTTGGAGGATTTGGAAACGAAAACAACTCAATCTGGCTCCCATCAGGCAGCGCAAGATCTAATTTATAGGACGCTCTATCTTTTCGATAGTTCTCACGGAGTACATGCAACCCAAGTACTTCGGTATAGAACACTTTTGATCTTTGGTAGTCTGAACAAATAACAGCGACGTGATGTATCCCAGATAACTTCAAGCACTTCTCCTCAAGCATTTAGTGTCTTTTAAATAAAAAAGCGGCAATTTGCATTGCCGCTTCACACACTCAAGTAGGAACTTGGACTACACGTTGTAAAACCAAGCCTATTTTTTCATTACAAGCGAATGCCGCCGTCAATCTCAACGACACGTCCCGTAAAGAAATCGTTTTCAATGATATATTTTGCTGTATGAGCAATTTCTTGCGCTTCACCCAGACGCCCAACCGGCTTCATTTTCACTAGGCGCTCTTTGGCTTCAGGCTTCATTGCATCGGTCATTTTTGTACGGATCACACCTGGTGCAATTGCGCCCACGCGAATACCAAAACGACCTAATTCTTTAGCCCAACTGGTAGTCATCGCAACGACACCAGACTTTGCCGCTGAATAATTGGTTTGTCCCATATTACCAGCGCGCGCAACGCTAGACATATTAATGATCACGCCACCGTTACCCGCTTCTACCATTTTGACGGCTGCTTCACGGCCGCACAGGAAAACACCTGTAAGATTGACATCAATAACGGATTGAAATTGCGAAAGCGACATTTTATCGATGACTTGCCCGTCTTTTGCTTTGAGTAGCAAACCGTCACGCAAAATACCCGCATTATTAATTAATACCGAAATATCGCCGAAGTCATTTACGATGGTATTAAACACATTTTCGACGTCTGATTCTTGACTAACATTAGCGACATACGTGTTAACTTGTGTACCGAATTGAGCAAGTTCGTGCTTCGCTTCTGCTAAAACGTCTTCTTGCATATCTATCAGGGCAAGTTTTGCCCCATGCTTTGCCATTTCAGTCGCCATGGCAAGACCCAAGCCTTGCGCACCACCAGTGATCACAACTGTTTTATTGTTAATATCCATAGTGTCCTATTTCTCTGAATAAAGCTTAAAAATCGCACTAAAGTCTTCACTGCCTTTACCTTGATTTTGCATCAAGTTATACAAATTCTTCGCCAGCGCCCCCATGGGTGTCGCAGAATTCGTTTGCTGCGCAGATTGCATCGCAAGGCCAAGATCTTTAGCCATTAAATCAACCATAAAGCCCGGCTTATAACCGTTCGAAGAAGGCACATTTTCTAGTACATCAGGACATGGGTTGTATAGCTCTAGCGTCCAGTTACGACCAGAGCTATTTAGCATAATTTCGCTCAATACTTTAGGATCTAAGCCATGATCTACACCCATTTGCAGCGCTTCACTTGTGCCCGCCATAAGTATTGATAGCAGCATATTGTTACATATCTTAGCGACTTGTCCCGCACCAATATCTCCAGCATGGAAGATATTCTTACCCATATTGGTCAGTACCACATGCGCACGTTCAAAGTCTGCTTTATTACCGCCGACAATAAAAGTTAAGGTACCGGCCGCTGCACCTGCCACACCGCCAGACACGGGCGCATCGACAAATGAAATACCCGATTCTGCCAACTTGTTGCCAACAAACTGAGCTGATTCAGCATCAATGGTCGAGCAATCAATTACTTGTGTGTTTTTACTAAGGTAATTAATTAATCCGTCATCGCCGGTATACACTGCTCGAACATGTTTGCCTGCAGGCAGCATACTGATCACATAATCGGCTTCGCGACATACATCGCTCACAACCGTCGCTTTCGTCGCGCCACTTGCTTCAAGCGTCGCAACGGCTTCAGGGTTCAAATCGAATACACATACTTGGTGGCCAGCCTTTAATAGGTTAATGGCCATTGGACCACCCATATTACCTAAGCCGATAAATCCTACTTGTGCCATTTAAGTCACTCCTTATAAGTCACGCAATGGGTGATCGTTTTCATCCCAGCGAGGTGCAAAAAAGCGTTCTACCGCGTCGTCTGTAACTTCGGCGACAGATTTAAATCGCCAATTTGGCTTACCATCTTTATCAATAAGCAACGCACGAACACCTTCTTGAAACTCACCAAACTCGCCAGCCGTTACCGACATTCCTAATTCCTGCTTAAAACAGTCTCTTAGTGTTTTGCCTGCACTTCTAGTTAGCTGAGCTTTAACCAATGCAGCACTTAATGGTGAACCATGCTTTAATGCAGCCTGCGCCTTGCTTAGCCATTTGTTGTCAGTGCTATCCAACGCCAAAATAAACTCAACCTGCTCTGATAAAGTATCTTTCTCATCAAGCGCTTCGAACACTTTGATAAGCGGTTTAATTTCGCTTTTTGGCGGCGCATGAGACGCTTCATCTAGTGACAACAGCAACTGAGTAAGCTTTTCATGGTTTAATACATTGGTTTTACCCCAGTTCACTTCAACTAGGTTTTGTAACAGTAAGCTCAGTTTTTCTGAGTCCATAAAATGATCGGCGAGCCCAATCAGCTTGGCATCCGCAGCGTTAATGTTTGCTGCGGTGAGACCCAAGAATAGTCCAACGCCTTTTGGCATCTTATTGAGGAAATAGCTCCCACCAACATCAGGGTATAAGCCAATGGTGATTTCCGGCATCGCGATGCGCGACGTTTCTGTCATCACTTTATGGCTTGCGCCAGCCGTTAAGCCCAGTCCGCCACCCATGATGATGCCATTACCCCATAGTAGGATTGGCTTATCATAGTTATGGATTTGATAATCTAGCCGGTACTCTTCACTGAAAAAGGTTTCGATTAATGCGTTACTCGTATCAGACGACATTTCGCGATATAAACTCACGACATCGCCGCCGGCACAAAACGCCTTCTCTCCAGCACCTTTTAGCATAACCATTGCTATTTGCGGGTCGTTTGCCCAAGCGTCTAGTTGTGGCGCGAGCAAACGGATCATATCGAGGTTTAAGGCATTTAACGCTTTTGATGCATTTAATGTCGCCAGCGCTATTTTCATCCCGTTATGGCATGTTGCCTGTTCGAATATAACCGGCGCCTCTTCGTGATTTATTAGCTCAAATTCAATCATTAGCCATTTACCCAATTCGCTTTACGCTTCTCTAAAAACGCGTTTACGCCTTCTTTTTGATCCTGGGTATCGAATAGTGTTACGAAGAGTTCGCGTTCAAGTGGCAGTGCGCTATTGATTGTGCCAGAGCGGCCTTTTTGAATGAGGGCCTTACAAGCCGTCACCGCAACAGGGCTTTGGTCTTCGACTTTCTTAGCAAGTTCAAGCGCTGCTTCCAGTGCTTTACCCTGCTCGACCACTTCTTCCACTAAGCCAATTTGCTGCGCTTTATCGGCTTTTAAGCGTTCACCGCATAAAATCATACGTTTTGCCCAGCCTTCACCTACAAGCCACGACAAGTTTTGTGTGCCGCCAGCACAAGGTAACAGCCCGACTTTCGCCTCAGGGAGTGCCATTTGTGCTTGAGCTTCGGCGATACGGATATCGCATGCTAGTGCTACTTCTAAACCGCCGCCCATTGCAAAACCATTGATAGCAGCAATTGATACGCCTCTAAAGTCGCTAAGTGTTTCAAACGCTTCGCCAAATACTCGAGACATATCCGCAGCGACTCCTTTGTCACCGTCGGCAAATACGTTTAGATCTGCTCCTGCTGAAAAGAACTTTTCACCTTCGCCAGTGATCACTAAAGAATAGATTTCTTTATCTGCGTTCAATTCGATTACTAGATTTTTAAGTGCAGTAAGTGTGTCTTTTGTCCACGTATTCGCCGGTGGATTTGACATAGTAACAACGGCAGTATGGCCTTGTTTTTCGAGTTTTAATTGTGCAGTCATGATGCTCTCCTTATAGGACGCTTGGGGCGCCTTCAGCTAAGATCCGACGTGCAATAATTACACGCATGATTTCGTTTGTACCTTCAAGGATTTGATGAACACGTACGTCACGTAAATGACGTTCAAGTGGATATTCTTTGATATACCCGTAACCACCATGAATTTGCAGTGCATCATCACATACCTTAGTGCCTACATCAGTGGCAAAACGCTTCGCCATTGCGCAATAAGTGGTCTTTTCTGGGTCGTTGCTATCCAATTTAAATGCCGCAAGTCGAACCATTTGGCGCGCAGCCACAAGTTCTGTATTCATATCTGCAATTTTAAATTGCAGTGCTTGGAACGCCGCTAACGGTTTACCAAACTGAGAACGCTCTTGCATATACTGCTTGGCGGTATTAAGCGCTTGCTGGGCTGTACCAATCGAGCAAGTTGCAATATTAATACGACCACCGTCAAGGCCTTGCATCGCAAATTTGAAGCCTTCGCCTTCTTGGCCTAGTAGGTTGGCAGCTGGGATACGGACATTTTCAAGCGTGATAAGGCGCGTAGGTTGAGCGTTCCAACCCATTTTTTCTTCTGCTTTGCCATAAATAACGCCATCAGCATCGGCAGGGACAACAAAGGCTGAAATACCTTTTGGACCTGCTTCACCGGTTCTTGCCATTACCACCAATACGTCAGTTTCACCCGCGCCTGAGATAAACATCTTAGAGCCAGACAAAACATACTCGTCACCTTCTCTTATTGCTTTTGTTTTCAGCGATGCAGCATCAGAGCCAGAACCAGGCTCTGTTAGACAGTAAGAAGCCAGTAGCTCGCCTGTTACTAACTGATCCATATATTTTGCTTTGGTTTCTTCCGTTGCAAAGCTCGCTATCATCCACGTTGCCATGTTATGGATAGTCAACATGGCGGTGGTTGCTGTACAACCCATAGAAAGTTGTTCAAAAATAATACTTGAGTCAAGGCGAGATAAACCCAGACCACCTGCCTCTTCTGGCGTATATAGACCGCAAAAACCAAGCTCACCTGCTTTTTGAATTACGTCTTTTGGAAAAATGTGCTCTTGATCCCATTTTGCTGCATGTGGAGCAAGCTCGCTCATTGCAAATTGGTGCGCCATATCGGCAAATGCTTGTTGATCTTCGTTTAGGTTAAAGTCCACGCTAGACCTCTCTTGCTGTTCTGACACCCTGAATGTGTGTCGGTAATTCTTATCGTTTTGGTAAAAAATAGCGTGCTCCCCCTGCAGAGCACGCTATGCAATATGAGTTATCTAAGGTTGATACTCATATTTGGACCACTGACAGCCTCATCGTCAAACCAACGTGAGGTAATCGTTTTGGTTTCTGTATAGAAACGCACGCCTTGCTTACCGTAGGTGTGTTGGTCGCCGTAGAATGAATTCTTCCAACCGGTGAATGAGAAGAATGGCAATGGCACAGGAATAGGAATATTAATACCGACCTGACCCACTTCGATTTCACGCTGGAACTTACGTGCTGCGCCACCGCTTGCAGTGAATAATGAGGTGCCGTTACCGTATGGATTGTTATTAATAAGCGTAATTGCTTCATCTAAACTATCGACAAATACACAGCAAAGGACTGGGCCAAAGATTTCTTCTTTGTAGATATCCATTTCAGTTGTGACGTTTGAAAACAGGGTTGGACCTACCCAGTTACCACTTTCATAACCCTCAACTGTAAAATCAGAGCCGTCTAGCAAACACGTTGCGCCTTGCTGCTTACCACTGTCAATCAGCGACAGAATACGCGCTTTAGCCTGCGGCGTCGTTTGCGGACCATAAGCGGCTTCAGGATCATCCCATACGCCAGGACGAACCTTCGCCATTGCGTCTTTTAGTTCCTCTACCCACTGTTGTGATTGCCCAACAAACACGGCCACTGAGATCCCCATACAGCGCTGACCACCCGCGCCGACCGAAGAGCCAACCAGGTTATTGATCACTTGTTCTTTTTTCGCATCTGGCATAATAACCATGTGGTTTTTCGCACCAACACACGCTTGAACGCGTTTGAGATTTTGCGTACCTTTGCTGTAAATGTACTGACCAACACCACAAGAACCCACGAAAGAAATCGCGCGAATTTCCGGCGCTTCAAGGATTTGGTCGACCTGATCTTTACTACCGTGTACTACCTGAAGTACGCCTTTTGGCGCACCGGCTTCTTCAAACAATTCAACCAAGCGCATTGGTGTTAGCGGATCTTGCTCTGATGGCTTAAGTACAAAGGTGTTACCACATACAATTGCCATTGGGAACATCCACAGCGGGATCATCGCTGGGAAGTTAAATGGCGTAATACCCGCGCAAACGCCTAGCGGTTGGGTATATGAATAGGTATCGATATTTCGGGCAACGTTTTCTACCGTCTCGCCCATCATCATTGAAGGGGCATTACATGCTTGCTCAACCACTTCAATACCACGCCATACATCACCTTTCGCATCTTCAAAAGTTTTACCAAGTTCATGGCAAATGATGGTTGCGATTTCTTCTTGGTGCTCTTTAAGAAGCGCTGCATAACGCATCATAATTCGCGCACGCTCAGTTACCGGAACATTACGCCATGTTTTAAATGCTTCTTGAGCTGAATGAATTGCAGCTTGTACTTCTTCGTTAGTAGCACAAGGCACTTTTGCTAATACTTCTTGATTAGCCGGATTAACAACGTCTAACCATTTGTCAGACTGAGACTGTGAAAATTCACCGTTGATGTATAAAGGTACTTGGTGCATGAAGCACTCCTCCCCATAAAACGAGTTTATGCGCTGCGTGAATGATTAGAATTATGGAAAACGCAGCGCCCCTTGAACGAAATAAATTGCAGTAACTTACACTTCTACCGCAAGCGCTACAGCTTCACCACCACCGATACATAGTGAGGCTACGCCTTTTGATAAGCCGCGGTTTTTTAGTGCATGGATAAGTGTAACTAAGATACGTGCACCGCTTGCACCGATTGGGTGACCAAGCGCACAAGCACCACCGTTTACGTTGACTTTGTTGCTATCTAACTGCATTTCGTTGATAGCCAACATAGTCACCATGGCAAATGCTTCGTTGATTTCCCAAAGATCAACGTCTGCTGTCGACCAACCTGATTTTTCAAGCAGCTTATTCATCGCACCGACCGGCGCAACGGTAAATTCAGCAGGCGCTTGTGAGTGAGTTGCATGGGCAACAATCTTACAAAGTGGCGTCAAACCGTGCTTTTTCGCTTCTGATTCACTCATTAAAATCAGCGCGGCTGCACCGTCTGAAATAGACGAAGAGTTGGCAGCAGTGATAGTGCCATCTTTTTTAAATGCTGGGCGAAGTGATGGAATTTTGTCTGGACGGGCATTGCCAGGTTGCTCGTCGGTATTTACCTCAACATCCCCCTTACGTGTACTCATTACATGAGGAGCAATCTCATTGCCAAAACTGCCATTTTCGATTGCGGCGTTTGCTTTACTTAGAGAGCCAAGTGCAAATTCATCCATGTGCTCACGGGTTATGCCATATTCATCAGCGGTAGCTTGTGCGAAACAACCCATCGCTTTATTATCATAAGCATCTTCTAAGCCATCAGCCATCATATGGTCTTTGATTTCGCCATGACCCATACGCATTCCGCCACGGGCTTTTGGAATAAAGTAAGGTGAGTTAGTCATGCTTTCCATGCCGCCAGCGATAGCAGAATTAATGCTACCTGAGCGGATGAGATCATGCGCGAACATCGCCGCTTTTAGACCCGAGCCACATACTTTATTGATTGTTGTCGCACCAGTTGAACGTGCTAACCCTGCATGTAGCATCGCTTGACGCGCTGGCGCTTGACCGAGACCTGCGGGTAGTACGCAACCCATAATAACTTCGTCTATACTCGCGTCACTAAGACCTGTTTCATTCATTACTGCTTTAATTGCAGTCGCACCTAAGTCTGTCGCGGTTGCGTCAGATAGGCTTCCCATAAAGCCACCCATTGGTGTACGCTTAGCAGCGACGATGACAACAGCTTCGTTACTCATTGCAAAACTCCTGTTTACAAGCCAATCTTAGGCTTGTTAAAAATTAACTCTGTATTCGAGCATACATAATATTTACGTTTACGCCAACGTAAATCTAAAATCAAGCCAAACGAGATCAGTGAAAGTGTAAAGCTATCTTGCACAAATTTGTTTCCAAGGCTTATTTTCTCTGGCTGTAATGAAGATTTGATGACAATTCGAACGGACAGATTATTCCTTTTATAAGACTAAAGAAGGATCTGCTATTCTTACTTTACCTTTACGTAAACTTCACTTATATTGGTCTAATCAGTGACGTTGTAAGTGTAAATAAAAATGCAAGAAATTAATGAACCTACCTATTCAATCAGCGAGTTAGCTAAAGAATTTGATATTACTACTCGCAGTATTCGTTTTTACGAAGACCAAGGACTCCTTTCTCCTAGGCGCCAAGGACAAACGCGTATTTACTCAAAACGTGACAAAGTTCGATTAAAACTGATCCTTCGCGGCAAACGCCTTGGTTTTACACTTGCTGAAACTGGCCGATTATTTGAGCTTTACGACGCCGACAAATCGAGCGAAAAGCAACTTAAAACTATGTTGCAACTCATTGAAGAGAAAAAAGCCGACTTAAGCCAACAAATGGACGACATTAAAGTTGTCTTAATGGAACTGGTGACGGCTGAGCGCCGTTGTCGCGACACCCTACACGAGCTCGAAAAATAAACTCTCACAACAGGATGAATACCGATGAGCACAGTATCTTTATATAAAGAATTAAACTTTGGACTAGGCGAAACAGCAGACATGATCCGTGATCATGTAAATAGCTTTGCAACCAGTGAAATTGCCCCACTGGCTGAAAAAACAGATCAAGAAAATGCATTTCCAAACGAAATGTGGCCAAAGTTTGGGGAAATGGGCCTACTTGGGATCACCGTCGCTGAAGAATTTGGCGGCTCAAACATGGGTTATCTTGAACACGTTATCGCAATGGAAGAGATAAGCCGTGCGAGTGCATCAATTGGCTTAAGCTACGGCGCACATTCAAACCTATGTGTGAACCAAATCAACCGTAACGGCAACCAAGCCCAAAAAGAAAAATATCTACCAAAACTTATCAGCGGTGAACACATTGGTGCGCTAGCGATGAGTGAGCCCAATGCTGGCTCTGACGTGGTTTCAATGAAACTACGTGCTGAAAAGCAAGGTGACAAGTTCATCCTAAACGGTAATAAAATGTGGATCACCAATGGTCCAGATGCCGACGTTTTTGTGATTTACGCAAAAACGGATACCAATGCAGGCCCTCGTGGGATCACGGCCTTTATCGTCGAAAAAAGCTTCCCTGGTTTTTCAACGGCACAAAAGTTAGACAAACTTGGAATGCGTGGTTCAAACACTTGTGAGCTGGTATTCGAAAACTGTGAAGTACCTGCAGAAAACATCCTTGGCGAATACAACGAAGGCGTTAAGGTACTCATGAGTGGCCTAGACTACGAACGTGTGGTCTTGGCAGGCGGCCCGCTTGGTATTATGCAGGCTTGTATGGATGTGGTAGTACCTTATATTCACGAGCGTAAACAATTTAACCAATCCATCGGTGAATTCCAGCTGGTGCAAGGCAAAGTTGCTGACATGTACACGCAAATGAACGCAGCACGTTCATACGTTTATACCGTGGCAAAAGCCTGTGACCGTGGTGAAACCACTCGTAAAGATGCAGCTGGTGCAATTCTATATGCTGCAGAACTTGCAACCAAGCTTGCACTTGATGCCATTCAGCTTCTAGGCGGAAACGGTTATATCAATGAATATCCTACAGGTCGACTACTTCGCGATGCCAAGCTGTATGAAATTGGCGCAGGTACGTCTGAGATCCGCCGTATGCTTATCGGACGTGAGCTATTCAACGAAAGTCGCTAGGAGTGCTACATGACGGTACTAAATTCTGCGGTTAATCCGCATGAGCCCCAGTTCAAGGCAAACAGCGATGCGATGGCATCGCTGGTTGCTGATCTTAAAGATAAAGTCGCAACACTGAGCCAAGGTGGTGGTGAAGCGCTTATTGCCCGTCACCAAAGTCGCGGTAAATTATTTGTACGTGACCGAATTGAAACCTTGCTAGATGAGGGCTCGCCGTTTTTAGAAATTGGCCAATTCGCCGCGTTTGGCGTTTACGAGCAAGATATTCCTTGTGCTGGTGTGGTCGCCGGGATCGGACGCGTCAAAGGCGTTGAATGCATGATTGTGGCAAATGATGCGACTGTAAAAGGGGGTACCTATTTCCCTATTACCGTAAAAAAACACCTAAGAGCGCAAGAAATTGCGGAGCGCTGCCATCTTCCTTGTATTTATTTAGTGGATTCTGGCGGTGCGAACTTGCCAGAACAAGATGAAGTATTCCCAGATAAATTGCATTTTGGTCGGATTTTCTACAATCAAGCCCGTATGTCTGCAAAGGGAATCCCACAAATCGCAGTGGTTATGGGGTTATGCACCGCCGGTGGCGCATATGTACCAGCGATGGCCGATGAAAGTATTATCGTCAAAGAACAAGGCACCATTTTCTTGGCAGGGCCACCTCTTGTTAAAGCGGCCACGGGTGAAGAAGTGAGTGCAGAAGACTTAGGCGGCGCAGATGTTCACTGTAAAGTCTCTGGTGTAGCCGATCACTATGCAGAAAATGACGAGCATGCGCTTTCTATCGCAAGACAGTGCGTGTCACGCCTTAATCATCAGCGCCCCACTCGCCCGTTCCTGCAGGATGCCAAACCACCACGTTATGACATCAGTGAGGTGTATGGCATTGTCGGTACGGATCTGAAAAAACCGTTCGATGTACGCGAAGTCATTGCCCGTATCGTGGACGATTCTCAGTTTGATGAATTTAAACGCTACTTCGGCGAAACACTCGTGACTGGTTTTGCTGAAATTTATGGTCACCCTGTGGGGATCGTAGCAAACAACGGTATTCTCTTTTCTGAATCCGCACAAAAAGGCGCACACTTTATTCAGCTCTGTGCACAGCGCAATATTCCGCTGCTATTTTTGCAGAATATTACTGGATTTATGGTTGGCCAAAAATACGAAGCGGAAGGTATCGCTAAGCACGGTGCAAAAATGGTAACAGCCGTTTCCTGTGCTGATGTGCCTAAGTTTACAGTATTGATTGGCGGCTCATATGGTGCTGGTAACTATGGCATGTGTGGTAGAGCGTACGAGCCAACCATGATGTGGATGTGGCCAAACGCACGGATCTCCGTAATGGGTGGTGAACAAGCTGCAGGCGTATTAACACAGGTTAAACAAGATGGTTTAGCGCGTAAAGGCCTTAGCATGAGCGATGCCGAAGTGAGCGAATTTAAAAAGCCAATTATCGAGCAGTACGAAAAGCAAGGACACCCATACTATGCTAGCGCAAGGCTTTGGGACGATGGCGTTATCGACCCTGCGGATACGCGCACAGTACTTGGTCTTGCCTTGGAAGCTGCGAGTAACGCACCGCAAAAAGAATCTAAATTTGGCGTCTTCAGAATGTAAGGAGCACTTATGCCTGTCACTTTAAATATAACAAAAAGCAAAGTGGCGATTTTAGAGCTAAGTCGCCCAGAAAAACATAATGCCTTCAATGCGGAGGTAATTGCCGAACTCATTAAGAATATCGAATATGCCAGCGGCCTCGATGTCAGAGCGCTGGTATTAAAAACCGAAGGTAAACACTTTTCAGCGGGGGCTGATCTGGCGTGGATGAAATCCATGGCAGACAACGACTATAACGAAAACGTCGCTGATTCTTTAGAGCTTGCTAAATTAATGCAAGTGCTGGCCACTTGCCCTCACCCAACCCTGTGTTTGGTGCAAGGTGCTGCGTTTGGCGGTGCACTTGGGTTAATCGCCTGTTGTGATATCGCCATTGCAGAGCACAATTCCAAATTTTGTTTAAGTGAAGTCAAGCTTGGTCTTATTCCGGCTGTGATTAGTCCTTATGTCATTAAAGCCATTGGGGAGCGCCAAGCGCGACGCTATTTTTTAACAGCCGAAGTATTTGATGGTGAAAAGGCGCTAGAAATGGGTTTAATTCACGAATTGAGCGATGATTTAGCAAAAAGCGAAGCGAATTTTCTCGATACCTTGCTTAACAATGGCCCTGCTGCTGTGAAAAGTGCCAAAGCACTGATCAGCGAAGTTGCTGGTAAAGAGATAAATGAAGCGTTGATCGCCCATACCGCAAAGCGTATCGCTGAAATTAGAGTAAGTGACGAAGGCCAAGAAGGGCTTAGCGCCTTTTTCGATAAACGAGCACCACGCTGGCAAACCGCCGCAAGCGAATAGGAGTCAACATGCTAACTAAAATTCTAGTCGCGAACCGTGGTGAAATTGCCTGCCGCGTGATGCGCACCGCAAAGAAATTGGGCCTAACCACAGTGGCAGTTTATTCTGATGCAGATGCCAATGCGATGCATGTGAAAACAGCTGACGAAGCCTATCATATCGGTCCGGCACCATCTAAAGAGTCTTATTTGGTTGCAGACCGAATTCTTGAAGTCGCCAAAGCGGCGGGCGTCGATTGTATCCACCCAGGTTATGGTTTTTTATCTGAAAATGAAGTATTTGCCAAAGCGTGTGAAGCAGCAAACATTGCGTTTATTGGTCCGTTGGCAAGCTCTATTGAAGCGATGGGGTCTAAGACCCGTGCCAAGGAAATCATGCATGACGCTAATGTGCCTTTGGTCCCAGGGTATTATGGCGACAAACAAGACGATGATTTCTTACAGGCAGAAGCTGAAAAAATCGGCTTTCCGGTACTTATCAAAGCCGCTTACGGCGGTGGTGGTAAAGGGATGCGCGTGGTACGAGAAAGCAGCGAGTTTTTATCGGCACTACATGGCGCTAAACGTGAAGCTGCAGCGAGTTTTGGCAATGACTTAGTGCTGCTTGAGCGTTTTGTTGATAAGCCTCGTCACGTTGAAGTACAAGTTTTTGCCGATAGTCACGGTAACTGTGTTTACCTCGGTGATAGAGACTGTTCACTACAGCGTCGTCACCAAAAAGTGATTGAAGAAGCGCCCGCCCCAGGTTTGAGTGATGCGATGCGCAAAGCTATGGGTGAAGCGGCAGTACGCTGTGCGCAAGCGATTAACTATCGCGGCGCAGGTACAGTAGAGTTCTTATTATGTGGCGATGAGTTCTTCTTTATGGAAATGAATACTCGCCTGCAAGTAGAGCACCCAGTGACAGAAATGGTAACTGATCTCGACTTAGTCGAGTGGCAACTGATGGTTGCTGCGGGTGAACAGCTACCGCTGACTCAGGAGCAGGTTTCGTTATCTGGTCATAGTTTTGAAGCGCGCATTTACGCAGAAGACCCTGAAGAAAACTTTATGCCGTTTTCTGGTGTACTTTCACACCTTAGCTTTCCTGAAGCCAAAGATGGCGTAAGAATTGACACAGGCGTACAGCAAGGTGATGAGATCAGTCCATTTTACGATCCTATGATCGCCAAGCTTATTGTTCATGGCAAAAATCGTGAACAAGCCTTATTAAAGTTAAAATCCAGTTTAGAACAAGTGCACTTGTGTGGCTTGAAATCCAACATTGCATTTTTGCATCACTTAGCAGGCCACCCTACTTTCACAGCTGGTGCGCCTGATACCCACTTTATCGACACACAAACTGACGTATTAACTCAATCGAATACGCCGCTGGATAAAATGGTGTTATTAGCAAGTGCGGCCTACCTTAGCCGCCAACAACCATGTAAAAACACGGTGTGGGGAAACTTAGGCTTTAGGCTTAACCAAACCGCGAAGGTGGATTTACCATTTGCAGATCACGTCGCCTCGGCTTATCAATCTCAAGGTGGTTGGAAGGTTTCGTTTAACGAGCAAATCCACCAAGTTGAATGTAAATTAAATGGACACCAGTTAACAGTGGTGATTGATGGTGCACGATTACACGCCAGTGCCATTGTTACCGAAGCCGCGATCACTATTATGTATGGTCCGTATCAACATACCGTTGAACTTAAGTCAAAGCATTACATTAGCGATCATGAGCACGAAGCCGCACCGCTGGCTGCGCCATTGAACGGCACCGTGGTTAAGCATTTGTTAGCCGTCGGTACTCAAGTCAATAAAGGCGATGCCGTGGTGATAATCGAAGCTATGAAGATGGAATATACGCTCAATGCACCATTTGATGGCACGCTAACTTCATACTGCTTTGCAGAAGGCGAGCTCGTCAGTCATGGCGATATGCTGGCGATTGTTGAGGAGCAAGACTAATGTCTCAGTATCCGGCTAAGGTCAAAATTGTAGAAGTCGGCGCACGTGATGGCTTACAAAATGAGCTCAGTGTTGCCACAGAAGCTAAAATCTCGCTGGTTAACACATTAAAAGACGCAGGTCTCAAGCACATTGAAGCAGGCGCGTTTGTATCACCCAAATGGGTGCCACAAATGGCCGACTCTGCTGCGGTTATTCAAGGCTTTGAGCGTAGTGAAGGCGTTGAAATAAGCGCTCTAACGCCGAACCTTAAAGGCGCAGAGCTTGCACTTGAAAATCAAGTCGACGAATTTGCCATTTTCACTGCCGCCAGTGAGGCATTTACGCAAAAAAACATCAACTGCACGATTGAACAAAGTATTGAACGCTTTCGTCCCGTTGTTGAACTTGCACAAAAAAACAACATAAAAGTAAGAGGTTATGTTAGCTGCGTGGTTGGTTGCCCATATCAAGGTGAAGTACAACCAGAGCAAGTTTTAGCGGTATGTAAACAATTGTTGTCACTTGGTTGTTATGAAATCAGCCTAGGCGACACCATAGGTGTTGGTACACCTAAAAAAGTCCAGCAACTGCTCACCTTGTTACTGCAACATATCCCTGCTGACAAGCTTGCGGTGCATTTCCATGATACCTACGGACAAGCATTAACGAATATTCACACGGCCCTGCAAATGGGGATCGCAACTGTCGATAGCGCCGTTGCAGGTCTCGGTGGTTGCCCTTACGCCAAAGGCGCGTCAGGAAATGTTGCCACTGAGGATGTAGTTTACTTACTGCAAGGGCTTGGCATTGAGTGTGGAATTGATTTAGAAAGGCTAGCAAAAGCAGGATGGACAATTTGTGATGCGCTAGGCAAGACACCAAGCAGTAAAGTGTCGTTAGCACTCAAACAAACTTGTCAATCTTAAAACAATAACATTATTAGGAGTGGGCTTATGGCCGGTTTCGATAAAGTCGTATCAAGCTACAGCGAAGCGATGGCGGGTCTTAAAGACGGCGATACCATCATCGCAGGTGGCTTTGGTTTGTGTGGTATTCCAGAAGGCTTAATTGCAGAAATTAAGCGCCTGCAAACAAAAGAACTTACCGTGGTTTCAAACAACTGTGGGGTCGACGACTTTGGTTTAGGTATTTTGCTCAAAGATCGTCAAATTAAGAAGATCATCGCCTCTTACGTTGGTGAAAATGCGCTGTTTGAACAACAACTTCTCGATGGCATTATTGACGTTGAATTAACACCACAAGGTACGCTTGCAGAGAAGATGCGCGCTGGTGGCGCTGGGATCCCAGCTTTTTACACGGCAACAGGGTACGGTACTCCCGTTGCTGAAGGTAAAGAAGTAAAAGAATTTGATGGCCGACCATATATTTTGGAAGAATCAATTACTGGTGAATTTGCCATTGTTAAGGCTTGGAAAGCAGATCGCTATGGCAACTTGGTGTTCCGCCACACAGCAATGAACTTTAACCCTATGGCAGCGACAGCCGGAAAAATCACCGTCGCGGAAGTTGAAGAAATTGTGGAACCGGGTGAGCTTGAGCCGAGTCAAATCCACACCCCAGGTATTTATGTCAATCGCGTGATCAAAGGTGACTTTGAAAAACGTATTGAACGTGTCACAACGCGCAAATAGGAGGCAATCATGGGTTTAAATCGTGAACAAATTGCGATGCGCGTGGCGCAAGAGCTTGAAGACGGTTACTACGTTAACTTAGGCATAGGTATTCCAACCTTAGTGGCTAACTACGTGCCAAAAGGCATTGAAGTGATGCTGCAATCGGAAAATGGCTTGTTAGGTATGGGTCCCTACCCAACCGAAGACCAAGTTGATGCCGATATGATCAACGCGGGTAAAGAAACCGTGACAGCAGCGACAGGTGCAGCAATTTTTAATAGTGCGGAAAGCTTTGCCATGATCCGTGGTGGTCATGTAGACTTGACGGTACTAGGTGCATTTGAAGTTGATCAACAAGGCAATATCGCGTCTTGGATGATCCCGAAAAAATTAATCAAAGGCATGGGTGGTGCAATGGACTTAGTTGCTGGTGCACGCAACATCATAGTGACCATGACCCATGCTAGCAAACACGGCGATTCTAAATTGCTTGAATCATGCACATTGCCGCTAACCGGCGTAAATTGTGTAAAGAAAATCGTAACAGATTTAGCTGTGTTAGAAGTAAAAGACGGCGCATTCCATTTGCTAGAACGCGCACCGGGTGTTAGTGTTGATGAAATAATCAGCAAAACTGCAGGCAAGCTTATCGTCGATGGTGAGATCCCTGAAATGCAGTTTGAGGCGTCGTAAGACACACCCTAACTTACAAATGTACCGACCTCATTCCCAGTGCCAAAGGCGCTGAGTTACCCAAAACCCCTCGCAAGAGGGGTTTTTTTTCACATGCATCGAAGGAAAACTCTTTACTCTACACCACTCTCCATGTCTAGTTGATGAATGTGATGATTTTTAAATAAAAAATTCAGTAGCCATTTACTTTTCAATCTCACCCCCTAAACTAGTAGAGATAGTTTTGGTTGGCATTGAATATTCACCTGCCAGTACAGCTTAAAACTAAAGAGTTGCTGCTTTGAAGCATCGACTGAATATCAAGTTGACACAATATATTGATACCATCGCTTAGTAGCATAACGGTTCGGTTGGTTTATCTTAATTACAAGTATTGAGGCAGTATACTGTCGCTGTAACTAACATAAACCCATCATATATTTAGATAGTCATTCGGCTGATATGGTTGAAACGCATAAAACGAATGAATACGCTAAATAATCTAAACTAGACTAAGTAGTTTTTATGGCTAGCATTTTTTATGGCTGATAAAGTCATTCTAAGCCGCTAATGATTAGCATTAATAGCCAGATTACATTTTGCTTTGTTGCATAGTTAGTTTATGTCGAATTGTTATCAACCATTGTCTAGCGATTAATTCAGTATATCAGCTTGGTGTCGTATCACGATGAGAACAACAAGAGGATATCATGGGCAATCACCACGATAAGTACAGCATCGATAATACAGACTACACCGTTGGACAAGACAATGTTCAAAAGTGGGGGTTTGACGTACATAACCCTGTATTTGGTGTAAGTGCAGGATTAATACTGGCGTTTTTAGTCGCCGTATTATTAGTTGATGCAAACACAGCTAAAACCACTTTAGACGGCATAAAGTGGGATATCATAGGTAACTTTGATGCCCTATTTATGTGGTCTGGTAATTTCTTTGTGCTATTTTGTTTGGTGCTCGTTTTATCGCCTTACGGTAAAATTCGTTTAGGTGGTGAAAACGCCAAACCAAGCTACACTCGGGCGTCTTGGCTGGCGATGCTATTTGCAGCAGGTATGGGTATTGGTCTGATGTTTTGGGGTGTAGCGGAGCCTGTCGCCTACTACACAGGCTGGTACAAAACACCGTTAAATGTTGCAGCAAACACTCCTGAGGCAGCAGAACTTGCGATGGGCGCGACCATGTACCATTGGGGTTTGCATCCTTGGGCCATTTACGCCGTCGTCGCGCTTTCTTTAGCATTCTTTGCCTACAATAAAGGCTTACCACTGTCGATCCGCTCAATCTTTTATCCTATTTTAGGGGACAGAGCTTGGGGTTGGCCAGGCCATATCATCGATATTCTCGCCGTTCTTGCTACCTTGTTTGGCCTTGCGACATCACTCGGTCTGGGCGCACAGCAAGCCGGTGCTGGGATCCAACATGTATTTGGCATAGAAGCAGGTCTCGGTCTAGAAATTGCCGTGATTGTGGGTGTTACTGCCCTTGCGATTATTTCGGTTGTTCGCGGTATTGATGGCGGTGTAAAGCTACTTAGTAACGTTAATATGTTAATTGCATTTGTGTTACTAGTATTCGTTGGTATTGCAGGTTTTGCGATTGCCATGGGTAATATTCCGACGACTTTAATGGCCTACGTTGAAAATATCATTCCACTGAGTAATCCGCATGGTCGTGAAGATGAAGCATGGTTCCAAGGTTGGACCGTATTTTATTGGGCATGGTGGATTTCTTGGTCACCGTTTGTCGGTATGTTTATCGCACGCGTTTCTGAGGGTCGCACCATCCGCGAGTTTATTACCGCAGTATTATTAATCCCGACATTGGTAACCGTGATCTGGATGTCAATCTACGGTGGCCTTGCTATCGATCAGGTAAAAAATGGCATTGGCGCTTTAGGTACTGATGGCTTGACTGAAGTACCACTTGCGATGTTCCAAATGTTTGAAAACCTACCGATGAGCGATTTACTCTCGTTCACGGCGATTGTACTTGTACTGGTTTTCTTCATTACCTCGTCGGACTCAGGTTCTTTGGTTATCGATAGTATTACCGCTGGAGGTAAAATAGATGCCCCAGTACCGCAACGTATATTCTGGGCAAGTATTGAGGGTGCAATTGCGGCAGCGCTACTTTGGATCGGCGGTAAAGAAGCAATCGAAGCACTACAAGCGGGTGCTATTTCAACAGGTTTACCGTTTACTTTTGTACTACTACTGATGTGTGTAAGTTTGATCCTCGGGCTTCGAACTGAGCCTAAAAGCTAACGGTCGTTAATCTCATTACAGGCGGAGCTTGGTGTATGCTCCGCCTTTTTGTTATTTGGGGTTAGCTCCACCAGCGTTTCACCATGTCTGATGGGTCTAAACAATATTGAGCTTGAGCTTGAAATAGCTCAGCCGTTGCTAACGCATCGGACAAGGCATGATGTGGCTGATAATAGGGAAGCCCATAGCGCTTTCTGCAGTCAGCTAAACGTACCGAAGGAATTGGTTTACGTTTGAGCTTATCAAGCCAGCCTCTGGCGTTGTTTATCGCTGACTTTTCAATTTCCATCGTATCAATCACTGGAAACTCAATACCCTCACCCAATCTCGCTTTTAGCGCAGAATCGAAAAATGACTTTTCGACAAACTGATAGTGCACCACTATGACTTTACCATGCAGCGAAGCAAACACCTCTTCAAGAATATCTTGCAGATCTGGCGCGCTTTCAACTTGTGAGTGTGTGATCCGGTGCAGTACCACAGACTCCTCAGCCAGCGGACTGGTTGGCTTCACTAACCAATGCTTCGCTTGAGCCAAGCGGATCCGTCGTAAGTCAAATGGTACGACGCCAACGCTCACAATATCATCGGTGTTTGGGTCGAGCCCTGTAGTTTCAAAATCAAGGGCAACAAACTCGCACTGGCTCAATTGCTGGTAAGGATCTACCACGCCTTGCTGATAAAATGCTTGAATTCTCGGGTCTTTCGACGTTTCTACCAAATGCTGAAAGCGATTTGGCCATGACATAATCTCGCCTTGCATATTACACCGCTACTTCATCATGGATTTGTTTTGATAGCGAAACTTTAAAAAGCTCTGTGCTTTGTCTAACACGCCAAAAGCTTCTTTAAGATTACGCTGTTCAAAATCAGAGAGTGTTTCAGGCGGCAAGCTGTTATCAGGCTTTTCGCCCTGCTCAATTTGCCATGCTTGATGGCGAATACGCATGATGGCAATATATTCAAGCGCAGCTTGCAAATCTAGCACCTTACCCTTTGGCAGTATATTTGCCTCATCAATATCTTCTAATCGCTCGAAGGAGTTTTGTTTTTTAGAACCAACGCCAAGGGCATGCACTCGAACCAAATCTGAAAGCGGTGCTGTGCCACGGCGCTTAATATTCATCGATCGTCTGTGCTCACCGTCTTGCTCAAGGACAAACCCATTAAAAAAGCCTAAAGGTGGCGTTCTTCTTAGCGCATTATGTGCCATCGCAGCCAAAAATTTAGGGGTGTTTTTGGCCTTTTTACTGATAAAAGCAGTGAGTTTCTCAGCCCATTTTGTTTCACCCCAGACGCCTTCCAGATCAAAGAAAATCGAACTATTCAGCAAAGCCTCAGGACTGGGGTTTTCTATCCAGTCTTCAAATTGTGCTAACCATTGACTGTAAGTTAGACGCCAAGCTGGGTTGCTTGCCATGATCCCACCATCGCAATATTTATAGCCGCAATTGGCTAGACCATCACACACAAACTTCGCCAACTTTTCGAAGTAAGGGCCATGCTCAGCGGGTTGATAACTGTCATCCAAGATCAGTGCATTATCCTGATCGGTCACAATTAATTGTTCATCCCGAGCCATTGAACCAAGGGCAATAAAGCAGTAAGGAATTGGTGGTGGACCTACTTTTGCTTCCGCAAGTTCGAGTAACTTGTGTTTAAACGTTTTACCTATAATCGACATCGCAGAACCAATCATGTGTGAATTGGCGTCTTCATTCACCATCCGAGTAAAAATTGCAGGAAGCTGTTTGGCGTAACTGCTCAAGTCTTCAACACTTTGCTGGTCCATTAGCCCTCTAACAAACAACAGGCTGCTTTGAGACTCATAGCGCAAAATATCGGATAGCGCGACCACTCCTATCGGTTTACGCTTATGAACAACGGGCAAATGATGCACATTGTCTCTTAGCATCAGCATCATGGCTTCGAAGACATAGGCATTGGAGTCAACGATAATAAGATCGGTCGACATAATCTCAGAGACTGGAGTTTGATAATTCAGCCCCTCTGCGACTACTTTTGTGCGAAGATCTCTGTCACTGATAAGGCCAACCACCTGACCATCATCTTCATCTGGATCTTCGACAACAGGTTTCTCGGGGTCATAGATAAGTAGTGATGACACATGCTCTTTTGCCATCACTTGAGCTGCCTGCTGTACCGTAGCGTTGCGTTCAACGTACACCACATCGCGTAGCAATAGTTTACGCACTTTGGCCGTGGTCAAATCATTGCTGTCGGCTTGCTCAGAAACCGTGATTTTTAGTCTAGCATTATCGTCAGCTTCAAAATAATCAGCAAACGCTTCATAAACGTCGCAATACTCATCAAAAATGCCAACGGGAATACAATACACCAGTGTATCTTCAAGGCTTTGAGCGCCAAAACGAACTTTACGATTCATCAATAACCCACGCTGGCCAAAGATCCCACCTGTGGAAATACGATTGTATAACTCACCTGAGCGCCGATAAAGCTCGACAGCACCAGATCGGATCACATACAGGTAAGTGATCTGCTCTCCATATTCCAAAATACCGCTGCCCTCTCGGTAGTAACCTACTTCGACTTGGCTTGCGAGTTTATGTAGTGCCTCTTGAGGCAAATCCGAAAACGGCGGGTAAGCTACTAAAAAATTGGCAATTTCCTGATGTTCAACTTCCATGGTTTTCCTTGATATAAAAAGGAATTTAACCCTATTGTGGGCAACGAGGGATAAATTTGCAATGAAAGTCGGTTTAACTAAGGCTGCAGCAATTGTTTTTTCCACTGCTCACCACTACGCTCATAAGACTCTCTAAGATGTAGCCGAGTCTCAGCAAAAGTGAGAAACTCTATGGAAATAGGGTTGATGCAATAGCCACCCCAATTTTCGGGTCTTGGAATTGGATTCGTGCTATATCTTAATTCCGCAATTCTTAATTTTTCAGTCAGATCACTTTGATCTCGCATAATTGCACTTTGGTTAAATGACGTTGTGGTTAGTTGAGCATCTCTAGAGCGCCCTTGCCAATATATATCCGCATCTCTATCTGAAATCTTCTTTGCTCTGCCAACAATACGGACCTGATACCCAACATGATCCCACCAAACTGTCATCGCGATGTTAGGAAGATTTTCTAAATGCTTGCCTTTCGCAGAATCGAAATATGAACAAAATACAAAGCCACCCTCATTAACCGCTTTCAAATCAACAAATCTACCTGTAGGAAACCCATTTTCATCAATTGTTGAGACACATACCGCATTGGGCTGATTTAATGGATTGTTTTTCAGAGCTTGCTGCCACCAAGATTCAAACTTTTCGAGTGGATTAATCATTATTATTATCCTGATTATTTTTCATCGGTTCCATAATGTCATTAATATCTACCACATTCCACGGCAAACCTTTTTGCCTGTAGATCCGCTTACCTTGCTTTGTATAATCACCAACATCATGCGGTAAGCGCTGACCAACTACAATACAACGTAATGTAACATCGCTATTGTTTACTAACTTATGAGGCTTACCACAGGCTCTGTATCCTATGAAATCGCCTTCACCAACACCAATTACCTCATCGCCAATGTACGCTTCAGCAGTGCCTTGCAATATATACACACATTCATCCTCGTGATAATGCATATGTGTTTCAGTCGAATCGAACCCCGGCTGGATTTCTATGATGTGAAAACCGAATCCTGTTATACCAGTTAAGTCTCCAAGTGATTTATTGAGCCTCTGCGCATTTGGGTTCAGAAAATGAACTCTTTTTTCCCCTTTTAATGCTTCGATTTCAGCTTTACTTACAA
Source organism: Pseudoalteromonas sp. OANN1 (assembly GCF_024124685.1). Classification (NCBI taxonomy): domain Bacteria; kingdom Pseudomonadati; phylum Pseudomonadota; class Gammaproteobacteria; order Alteromonadales; family Pseudoalteromonadaceae; genus Pseudoalteromonas; species Pseudoalteromonas sp. OANN1. The sequence continues at coordinate 227,520 of NZ_JAMXSE010000005.1, read as the reverse complement.
TATATTTTTCCATTTCTTCAAACTCCTTATGTTGGGCTTAACCTAAAGGTATGTGTTTAAAGGATATTAGCTTAAATTACAGCAATTGAACTGCTTTCAATTACATCCATAATTTGACTTAGGTCACTTTAAAAACCAGCGAAACCGCCTCATACTAGTTATCTATAACTATTCGCAACAGGAACCGCACTCATGACTTATGAAGTCAATTTCGACGGCTTAGTAGGGCCAACACATAATTATGCCGGATTATCTTATGGTAATGTCGCGTCACTTTCTAACGCTACCAGCGTTTCTAATCCAAAAGAAGCGGCATTGCAAGGTCTTGAAAAGATGAAAGCAATGCATGATATCGGCCTAAAACAAGGGATATTTGCACCTCATGCACGCCCGAGTTTAGCTCCACTGCGCCGTGTTGGCTTTTCAGGCACCGATGCTCAAGTACTTGAAAAAGCGTATAAACACGATCCAATATTGCTTCGAGCTTGTTACTCTGCCTCTGCAATGTGGACGGCAAATGCGGCGACTGTGTCGCCTTCTGTTGATTCTAGCGATGGCAAAGTTCATTTCACAAGTGCCAATTTAAACTGCAAATTCCACCGTTCAATAGAGCCCGAAACCACCACGAATTTACTTCGTGCTATGTTCGCCAATGCGCAATATTTTGCACATCACCAGCATTTGCCTGAGCAGCCTTTTTTTGGCGATGAAGGTGCTGCGAACCACACTCGCCTCGCCGATAGCCATGGCAGTAAAGGTCTACAATTATTTGTGTACGGTTCAAGTGGCTTTAACAGCGATATAAAGGGTCCTACTAAATATCCTGCTCGGCAAACATTAGAAGCAAGTCAAGCGATTGCAAGGCTACATCAATTAGATGATAAGCAAGCAATTTTTATCCAGCAAAATCCAAATGTGATTGATCAAGGCGTGTTCCATAATGACGTCATTGCGGTGGGCAATGAGAATGTACTGTTTTGCCATGATCAAGCCTTTATTGATCAAACCTCCAGTCTAACTAAAATTAGACAAGCGTATATCGGCGAAAAGCCTTTGCATATTGTAGAAGTTCCGACGCATGCAGTGAGTGTTGAAGACGCAGTAAAAAGTTACCTATTTAATTCTCAATTGATCACTTTGCCATCAGGCGAGATAATGCTGGTTGCACCGGAGGAATGTGCGAAGAATGATAACGTTGCCGCGTATATCGAATATATGCTCGGTGCAAAAAATCCGATTTCGCAAGTACGCTTTTTTGACTTACGCCAAAGTATGCAAAATGGTGGTGGACCTGCATGTTTGCGATTACGTGTAGCACTCAATGAAGCTGAGCTAAAAGCGGTAAATCCAGAAGTGATGATGAGCGAAGACAAATTTATTCAACTAAGCGCGTGGGTCAATAAACATTATCGCGATAAAGTCACGGAGCAGGATTTAGCTGATCCGAGCCTACTGCAAGAGTCCTATGCTGCACTAGATGAACTCACCCAACTACTCAATCTTGGTAGCGTTTACGACTTCCAACGCGCCTAATTTCAAGTTTTGCTTGTCAAACTGCAATTAATCTGAGGTTTTAAGGGAGTGATTTCACTCCCTTACTTTTTAGCAAGTACATTAACCGCCCACGTCTCAAGCATACCGTCGCTATTTAGCGTTACTAAGGTGTCTGGGTTTGGGACATACATATCGACTACCGTTGCTCCCTCACTTTCAGTATGAATAGACCAAGTGCCTAATTCTTCCCCGCTCTCATAGCGCCAGATGGAGAGGTGAGATTTTGACGATGATGTCGCGAGTAAGCCTGAGTCAGAAATAAATTTAGCCTTTCTAAACATCTTAAAACGGGCCATATACTTTAGCTCACTGAGCTGTTTTCCAGACTCAAAGTCTAGTACATGTTGCGCATTCAACCCATCTGAGACGAATAAGTGCTTGCCATCATGACTCACTGTTAAACTGGTAACACGATGACTAAATTGATGCTCATATAAAGGTTCTGGTGAGGCAAATTGCCAAAGGGCAACCAACCCATCTTGCGCGCCTGTAACAAAATAGTCACCACTATTATCAAACGCCAAATGCTCTATCGGCCGAGTATGTGGCATAAAACGATTGTTTAACTTCGTGAATAGATCCGCCATATTGAGTGAGCCATCATCCATCGCAACAAGCAAACGCTGGTTGTTATGGGAAAGCGCTAAAGCAGAGATTGAAGCAAGTGGACTCACCCCTGCAAAAGGTACGTTCGTTATCAACTTTTGCTTTGGAACAGACCAAATTGAGATAAGGTTTTCACCTGCCACGATGAGCATTTCCTTATCATCTGACAATAAAACTTCTTTGACTGGTGTTTTTATTTTGTCTTTGGGTACTGAGAATATGACAGACTGATTGGCATTGTCATAAATATGGATTTCAGCATGACTGTCTAATGTTACGCTCCACTTTCCATCTTTAGAAAAGTGTCCAAGTATTATGCCATTTTGCGTCAACTGGCTTGTTACCCCTTTACTAATTTCAGGCTGCGATCCACACCCTACTAAAAATAAAGCGAACCAAGCTAGTGATATTAAACGAGACATCTTAAACCCTTAGCACATAATACATTTATTTCATTTACTGACTTTACATATCGGCCGTTAGCAGACAAACTTAACTTATTGTGAATAATTTTAGACTGCATATGATGTATTTTAGCATGACAAAGTCACTTATTAAGCAAACTTTCGTTGTCTTAGCCGCAATGATTTTACTCTCAGCGTGCGGCTCAGAGGATAATGTCAGTGGTGACAAGGACACTCCTGGATATGCCGCAACAATGTATTTTGACGCACTCTATAATAAAAAAGATCTAGACGCGGCAATGAAAATCGCCACTCCCCGTCACGCGCGTATCATGCGCTCTTACGGTACTGCGTCGCAATTCGCCAGAAATTTAGTGAATATGCAATACGATGAAGTCACCATAGAAGTTGATATGACCAATCAAAGTCTGCGCGAACAGTATGGCGACAGCGCAAAAATTAATTTAATTTTTACAGGTCAGCTCCACGGTGAGCAAGTAGACGACATGCGTAGTGTCAGTATGGTGCGCAAAAAAGGCAAATGGTACGTAGACAAGGTACTAGCCGACCCCTTTGCACGTTAACTCAAGAATAAGAAAGGAAAGCCCCGTTGTCGGGGCTTTTTTAACAAATTAGCCAATATCCTCTGTCACAACAAACTAGTTGGGCGCTTTCGCATCAACAGCAACAGCTTTTGCAACTAGCGTTTCAATACAAAAGATAGTTTCAGAACTCTTATCATCAATCACGTTGTCGTCCATTGCGATACTGAGTTTTTCATTCAATGTCTTACCCACCAGTTTCACGCTATTTTGTTTACACCACTTGCGATATTTTGCCATTAGTGGAGCATGCGCCTTTTCCAGTAAATAAGCATGCTCAACTGTATCTATCGCAGAGTGTTTTACCACGGCGCACAGATGGGAGATACGTTCACGGGTCGAGTTGTGATCAGAAACATTGCTACATACCTGCACCGCCAATTTATCGCTCGGCGCTTTGATCCAATTACCAACGGGAAACGCCAAACGTTTTAACAAAAATGCCAGAGGTGCTGCGGTAAAGTTATCGCAAAATGCATAAATAGCCTTACTTGCTTCGTTAAGACAGTGATCTAAGGCAAACTTTACCAGCGGTAAGTCCCCTTGTTGACGGCCATCATCTTCGTATTTTTTTAATGCACACGAGGCGATGTAAAGAAAGCTCAGGACATCTCCCAATTTTGCAGAGAGCATTTCTCTACGTTTTAGTGAACCGCCTAGCTTTAACATAGCAATATCACTATACACTGAGAGCGCTTGGCTCAACCATGTTAGACGTCGGTAATACGCCGCCACATCACCACTAACTGGCGCACGTTCGAAACGTGCTAGTGTGAAGCCATTAAAAAACGCCTTGAGCCCATTCACAGAGGTATGCTGCAAGTGTTTGCAAAGCACTTCATCAAACTCTTTCAAAGCGATTAATTGATCTTCTTGCTGTACGATACTCATTTCTTTCAGTATGAAAGGATGGCAACGCGTCGCACCTTGACCAAAAATCATCAAGCTTCGAGTTAAGATATTGGCGCCCTCAACGGTAATAGAAATCGGCATGCCCATGTAATTGTGAGCAAGATAGTTCATTTCCCCCATTTGAATGGCTTTACCGCCATGAATATCCATCGCATCATTCAATGCTACTCTTGCATGCTCTGTGAGGTGATACTTGGCAATCGCAGTGACTACCGAAGGGCTTTGCTTTAAATCAATTGCCAACGCAGTGGTTTGTCTCACCGCTTCAATTAGATAGCTATAGCCGTAAATTCTGGCTAACGCGCTTTGCACTCCTTCAAAGGCAGAGATGGGTACACCAAATTGACGACGGACACCGGCATAAGCCGAAGTCGTTCTGGCACTTAATTGAGCGGTTCCCGCGCTCAGTGCTGGCAAAGATATCCCCCGCCCAGCACTTAAACACGACACCAGCATGCGCCACCCTTTGCCGATACCCGCTTGTTCGCCTATCACCCAAGCCATTGGAATAAAAACATCTTCACCACTGGTTGTACCATTCATAAAGGCTTGCCCCAGCGGGTTATGTCGATCTCCTGTTTTTACGCCTTCATGTGTAGTCGGAATAAGTGCACAAGTGATCCCAAGCTCTACTTTATTTGAAAGCAATTGATCCGGGTCGTAAACCTTAAACGCAAGTCCTAATACATCAGCGACGGGCGCCAGCGTGATGTATCGTTTTTGCCAAGTTACCGCAAGTCCAATTTGCTTTTCTCCCTCAAATTCTCGCTCACACACAATCGCAAAGTCTTGAATGCTACCAGCATCGGATCCTGCCTCTGGCGAGGTCAATGCAAAACAAGGTAGCGCCTCACCCGAGGCAAGCTTTGGCAGCCAAGTATTCTGCTGATCATTGGTGCCGTAATGAAGCAGCAGCTCTGCAGGGCCTAAACTATTTGGCACCATCACGGTTACTGCAGTAGACAAACTACGGCTGGCTATTTTTGCAACGATGGTGGAGTTCGCCTGAGCACTAAATTCCCGACCACCAAAAGCCTTTGGAATAATAAAAGCAAAAAAACCCTTTTCTTTTAAAAATTGCCAAACTTCTTCAGGCAGGTCTTGAGCCTCAGATATTTTTTCTTCATCAAGCATTTTTAGCAGCGTATGTAATTCGTTATCTATAAATGCCTGTTCTTCATCGCTCAGCTTTGGCTTATCATTGCTCAACCACTTTCGCCAATTCGGCTTACCAGAAAACAACGCGCCATCCCACCAGATACTCCCTGCTTCCATCGCTTCTCGCTCGGTTTGGGAGAGTTCAGGTAATGACGTTTTGAAATAATTGAAGAGCGGTTTAGTGATCAACTTAACCCTGATATCACGGACACAAAATACCACCACAATTGCCAATATCACCAATAAAACTAAAGTCATATGCACTCCTTTTTGCAGGCTTCAAATACGGCCTTTTGATACAATTGACTGCCTTAATTATGGTTAATAATCACACTAACTCAACTTTTATCTACGCTCGCATCTCATTGTTTGTCCATCGCAAAATTGTCGTTTTAAAGTCGTCCTGCTATTATTCTTGCCACCACAGCAAAAAATGATGCTTTGCTGCGCATAAAAGCCGCGCTCAGTACGAATTAGTTGTTCATACAACTAATACTAATTGGATTAATTTACTTGCTGATTTTTAGCAATTAACCCAATTAGTGTAGCTGGCTATAGATACTAAAACGCCGTCTAGTGTTAAGTCGGCTCGTGTATTAATTAAAACAACAAGTGAACCCTATGAAACCAAGATTTAAGTTAAGTGTTGGCGCACTCATCGTTGCCAGTACTTTTGCACTCTCTGCCTGCAAATCCACTGAAACTACAAATAAAGCATTATCAGAAGCCGATGCAGTTGCATTTTTAGATAAGGCGTCAGAACAGCTGGTTGACCTTAACTTCCGCTCTAGCCGCTCAGCTTGGATTTATGCGAACTTTATTACTCACGACACAGCTTCACTTGCTGCAGACGTGAATGAGGAATACACCGCTGCGCTCGTGGAGCTTGCTAACCAAGCAGCACAATTTGATGGCTTGGCGTTAAGCGAAGATACCCGACGTAAGCTTGATAAATTGAAGTTAAACCTGACATTACCTGCACCAAAAGATGCTGACAAAACAGCGGAACTTGCAAAGCTCACTGCAGAGCTTGATGGTATGTACGGAAAGGGCAAATACTGTAAAGATGATGGCACTTGCCTAAGCCTTGGTGAAATGACGGCTAAGATGGCAAATAGTCGCGACTATGAAGAGCTTTTAGACATCTGGCAAGGTTGGCGTGAAGTGTCAAAGCCGATGCGTCCACTCTATGAAAAGCAAGTTGTACTTACCAACGAAGGTGCTAATGAGCTTGGCTACGCAGACACAGGCGCAATGTGGCGCAGTAAATACGACATGCCAGCGGACGACTTTGCAAAAGAACTTGACCGTACCTGGAACCAAGTAAAGCCGCTATACGATTCGCTTCACTGTCATGTTAGAGCTAAGCTTGGCGAGAAATACGGCGAAGATAAAGTACCTCAAGACCAGCCTATTCCAGCACACTTGCTTGGCAATATGTGGGCACAAAGCTGGGGCAATATCTATGACTTAGTCGCGCCAGAAAACGCAGATCCGGGTTATGATGTAACGGCGCTACTGGCTAAACACAATTACGACGAAATCAAAATGGTAAAAGGTGCAGAAAAGTTCTTCACCTCTATGGGTTTTGCTCCATTACCTGAGACTTTCTACGAACGTTCTTTATTTATTAAACCACAAGATCGCGACGTACAATGTCATGCATCAGCTTGGAATTTAGATGCCAAAGACGACCTACGCATCAAAATGTGTATCCAACGCACAGGTGAAGAATTCTCAGTTATCCACCATGAACTAGGCCATAACTTCTATCAACGCGCTTACAATCAGCAGCCTGTGTATTACCAAGAAAGTGCCAACGATGGCTTCCATGAAGCTATCGGCGACACCATCGCGCTATCTGTAACACCTGGCTACTTAAAGCAAATTGGTTTGTTAGATAACGTACCGGATGAGTCAAAAGATATCGGTCTATTGATGAAGATGGCACTCGATAAAGTTGCATTCATTCCATTTGGTCTACTTGTCGACCAATGGCGCTGGAAAGTATTCTCTGGTGAGATTTCTCCAGCAGAGTACAACCAAGCGTGGTGGGAATTAAGAGAAAAATATCAAGGTGTTAAAGCACCAATTTCACGTACTGAAAATGACTTTGACCCAGGTGCAAAATACCACGTACCTGGTAATGTCCCTTACACTCGTTACTTCTTAGCGCATATTTTGCAGTTCCAATTCCACAAATCACTTTGTGAAATAGCTGGCAGCAAAGAAGCCATTCACCGCTGTTCTGTTTACAACTCGAAAGCAGCTGGTGAGCGTTTAAATGCCATGCTTGAAATGGGCAGCAGCAAACCTTGGCAACAAGCACTTAAAACGCTAACAGGTAAAGATGAAATGGATGCAACAGCAGTACTTGACTACTTTGCACCATTGCAAAAATACCTAGATGAGCAAAATAAAGGCCGTAATTGCGGCTGGTAATTGCTAGCAAATTTAGACTAATAAACGGGCACACTCAATCGTGCCCGTTTTTCATTGGTTTAATTTTGTTACAGTTCAGTAACTTCCTTTTTTAGCGCCAATCATATACGCTCAAATCAAAGTCAGCCTACCGCTCTAGTAGTGAAAGTCTGTGTTGTCACTTGCAAGGATCCTTATGAATATAAAAAGAATTGGCCTAATTGCCATCTTTGAATTGCAACGCTTGTTTGCAACGAAACGCGGATGGATAGCCATCGCCGCATTTGTTTTAGTTTGGTATGCCATTTTGCGCTACGCCATTGCTGAAGCGGTATCCATTGTCAGCGACCCCAACTTCAAAAATATGATCCAGAGTTTTTCTGGCGTCGTTGGTATGCATCGTATTGCCCAATGGCCTGAAATGGAGCTTGCACTGTACTTAGTTTGGTCAATCTTTTTATTTCCTCTTTTTGTGATCTTTTCAAGCGCAGATCAAACTGTAGAAGATAGAAGCCGCGGCACACTCAGATTTCTAACCCTGCGCACATCTCGCGCGGAAATTGTTGTTGGTCGCTTTGTTGGACAGGTATTCAATACGTTGCTACTCATAGCGATTTCTGCTGTAGGCGCTTGGATATTAATGGTGGTGCGCGACCCAAGCTTATGGCTCACAGGGCTTACTCGGGCGACATTAATTGTCCTAGAGCTAACGCTTATTACTGCGCCATTTATTGCCCTGATGTCTGTGGCTAATCACTTTGCTAACTCTAGTAAAATGAGCATGATTTACGCGATTTTGACCTACTTAACGCTCGCCACTTTAGTCGCTTTTGCAGTTGAGTACAGCGCATACGCAGAGTACCTTTTTTATCTTTTTCCTGGGTTCCAAGGCTCAGAAACCATTGCACAGAATATCAACCTCACTCGCTTTGCCACACCGGTGCTGCATAGCTTCGTATTGATTGCAATTAGCTGTGAACTATTAAGAAGGCGCGCGCTATGACTAGCATTATTGAAGTTAATAATTTAGTGAAAAAATATGGACGAAAGCGCGCACTAGATAACGTATCTTTCACCCTAAACGCAGGTTCACCTATTGCGCTTGTCGGCCCCAATGGTGCGGGTAAAACCACCCTTTTTAGTACACTTTGCGGGTATCTAAATGCAGATGCTGGCAGTGTTAAAATTTTGGGCCATAAGCCTGGCAGCGCTGCACTTTTTGGCCGCCTTGCCGCACTTCCACAGGATGCTCAGCTTGATCCAAGGTTTTCTGTCAGTAATCAGCTACGTTTATACGGACAGCTTCAAGGTTTAGATGCGAAAGCGGCCGAGAGTGAAACGCATAGAGTGCTTGAGCTCGTCGACCTCAAAGACTGTTATCACGCTAAACCTCATGAGTTATCTCATGGCATGCGAAAACGTATCTGTATTGCCCAAACGCTACTTTCACAGCCTGAAATTGTACTGCTTGACGAAGCCACGGCTGGATTAGATCCCGTGAATGCTCGTGAGATCAGAAACCTAGTAAAAAGGCTTCAATCTGAAACGACCTTTATTTTGAGTTCACACGATTTAGTAGAACTCGATGATTTGTGCGATCAGGTATTACATTTACAGCATGGTAAATTAACCGCTGTTGACCGCATCCAAGAAGCGGAACTTGCCACGCTAACTGTAAAACTTAAAGAGTCTGGCACCAGTAGTCACATAGCGCTTTTGAGGACCTTACAAGGCGTTGAAGAGGTGACGGTAAATGCCAGTGGCGCCCTGCTTATTGAGTATCGTAGCGGCCAACAGGTTGATATTGATGTACTCAGGCTTTGCCGTGAACAGGGCTGGCGTTACAAGTCTTTAGTTAACGGTAAAACACTAGAAGATGAACTGTTCGGCTAGCACACGGTTAGTTTAGTAAATTAAAAAAGCCTGCATCTTACAGGCTTTCTTAAATGATTTATAACTTCGCCAGTAACAAAGAACCTGGTCGAGGTAAACGAGGTAATATTGCCGGCGTTTTCGCATAATGTGCTGGCAAACGCTGTTTCAGTTCGTTCACCTTTGTTTGGTTATTCAGTTTTTCGTATGCATAGTATCTTAGGATATCTTGATATGTTTGGTTTTCAGCACCGGTTACAACATCACTGTTTAATACAGCTAATGCTTTATCGTAGTCTGCCATTTCAATGTAGGCGCGTGCCAAATCAGTAGCGCTACCGATTTGAAAGCGACTTTGCATTTTTTCAGATAAACTCTCTAGTTGCTCTGCTGCCTGTTGATACCGCCCAAGGTGCATATAAGCTGATGCCAATCTGTTTTTTAAAAATGGCGGTTGAGTAGAGCCTTCAGGAAACCAATTAGTGTAAGCGGTCAAGATTGCTTCGTATTGACCTAGCTTATGATAGGTTTGGTCGAGCAAGGTAAAGCTTTTTACTTTTATATCCAGCTCTTCAAAATCATTTAACAAACCGCGGTTACTATGCCAATTTAAAATGTGTGAAACCGCTGCTTTAAGCTGTGTTTCATCATTCGATTTCGCGCCTTTCGCCCCAGCGAGTAGCTCCCTCAATTGCTGTTGATATCGCGCTGACTTTTCACTCTTTTGTTTACTAGCTCCTTGTGTTACCTGCTTTTCAGAGACGATTTGGTTAGCAGCTAAGGCACTACAAGACAGTGCTGCCGTGATAATCATTAAATGGGATAATTTCATTTTCTTTTCCTTGTTTAGTGTTTTAACTCTTTGAATATTGAAACTTTTCGAGTGAGATACGGCTAATACTGAATGACCTAATGACGCATGTTCATACCGGTATTGATGTTCGGACAACAGTAAGCTGGCCAAATCGTATCTATATTTATCACTCAGTTTTTCCATGCAGCTTTCATCGCAGCTGAGTTCGATTTGTTGTCGCGCCAAATTTGCTAACAACAAACAGAATGGATTCCAAAAGAATAGGCTTTCAGTTGCACATATTAGCCATAACCAATATGTGTCCTTATGCTTGATATGCGTTAACTCATGCTCAATCACGGATTCGAGTTCTGGTCGACCTTTCATCTTAAAGTCTAACCAAATGGTGTGCTGTAATGGGCCTGTCGTAATTGCAGGGGTACTCAATTCTGTAAATTTTACGGTGCAAAACGTGTGTAAATATTGATGCTCTTCACTGGTGTAGGCGCTTTCTTCTATGCCACTTAGTAACCTTTTATACGACCACACTCTCGCTAGAAATAGTCCTCCACCTACCACTATCAGAAATACAAACAAATTTGAAAACACCTGGTTTATGGTATCGCCGGAAAGCCAGTTTGATTCGGTTTGCAAAGTGGTTTGCTTGATGCTGTTCGATGGAGTTGACCCTGAGTCTGAAATAGAACTCACCTCAATAGTGTAAAGATCGAGATTTATTAAAAAAGGGGGTGGGGAAAGTTGCTGCCATGGAATTAGCCAACTCAATAACCCTACTACCAACACATAAAAGCGCGTTCGTGCAGGCGCAGTTTTCAGAAAATAGCAGCTAGTCAAACTAAACATGCTGAGCAAGCTTGCGGTGAGTAAGTAATCAAACATTAGTCGCTCTCTTTCTTCTGCTTTTTGCTCTTAAGTAGGTTTTGTAAATACTCAATATCATCATCGTCTAAACTCTCTTCTTTAATGAAATGAGCTATCAGGCTGCGTGAACTACCTTTAAAAAAGCGATCCATAAAGCGCGGTGTTGCCTGCTGTGAAAGCGCTTGCTGAGTCACTTTTGCTTGATAGACGATTGACCTCCCCTGCTGACCACAGCGCTCGACCGCACCTTTTTGCTCTAGTCGATCTACGATTGTTTTGACTGTGTTATAAGCCACTTTTTTTGCTCTTGTATCATCTGCAAGAAGATATTTATGAAGCTCACTGGCAGTACATGCATTTTGTTGCCAAAGTAGCTTCATCACGTCTAATTCAAATTCACTTAGTTTCACTTATCACCTCCATTACTACATTTGTAGTTTTTAACCACTACAAATGTAGTTGTTAGTACCCATGAAGTCAACTAGAAATTTTTGGTGAAAAAACAGAAAGTGAAGCTATACATGAAAGCTTCATTACCTTGGAGAAAAGTGAGGGTGTGCAACAAACCGCCAAATCGCTGACACCCACCACTAATTTGCACCTTCCTAAGATTCCGCCTACGCTTTAATTCTGCACTCAAAGGATTGAGGAAACCAAACTATGGCTACTGCCCGTAAAAAACAAATCAGTTTAACCGACACCAAATACTACCACTGTATCTCCCGTTGCGTAAGGCGTGCGTTTCTGTGCGGTGAAGATAAATTTACTGGAAAATCATACGAGCACCGCCGTGATTGGGTTGAAGAAAAGCTCCTGATGTTAGGTTCCGTGTTTTGTATTGATGTCTGTGCTTATGCCGTAATGAGTAATCACACCCACATTGTTTTATATGTTGATGATAAAAAGGCTAAGCGCCTGTCGGATGAAGCGATTGTGATACGATGGCACAAGCTGTTTAAAGGCAACTGGATAACCCATAAGCTCGTTGAGGGAGAACCGCTCAATGAATCTGAGCAATTGATACTCGATGAGCATGTCACCAAGTACAGAGAAAGACTAGCCGATATTAGCTGGTTTATGCGGGTACTTAACGAAGATATCGCCCGCCGAGCAAATAAAGAAGATAATTGCACAGGTCGGTTTTGGGAAGGACGATTCAAATCCCAAGCACTACTGGATGAAGCTGCACTGGCTGCCTGCCTCGCTTACGTAGATCTAAACCCCATTAGAGCCCAAATTACCGCAACGCCTGAAACATCAGACCACACAAGCATCAAAAAACGCATTGACCATGCTAAGCTGGGCAAGCAACCAAAAAGCCTACTGCGCTTTGCTGGCAGCCCACGAAAACATATGCCAAAAGGACTGCCTTTTGAACTCAAATCCTATATTGAATTAGTTGAACTCACAGGCCAATGTATCCGCGCCGACAAACGAGGCTATATCTTTGAGTCTCAACCCATTCTTACTCGACTCAATATAGAGCCTGAGAACTGGATAAAACTCACTACGCAGTTTTCTCGGGTATTCCACGGTGCAGTTGGTCGAGAACGAACAATAACCGCCTACTGTGAAACACTGCAAAAACGACGACGGACGAATCTGACAAACTGCGAGCGCTTGTTGGCTTAGCAAAACTCACATTCTCAATTTTAGAATTTCTTACTTCCGTATTTACAGCGCTTTGTCGTGCGCGATAACCCAGTTTTAGTGTAGCGATACGCTTATCAGCCAAAGGTCACCCTATCTAAGAACGCTTTTTTGTCCATATTCTTTAAGTGTTTCCGCACGTTTTAATCTCACTTTACCAGCTTAGATACAAATAACGGTGGGTGTCATCAATGATTTACTATCAATGATTTACTCTAAAGAAGTGGTGCTTACGCCTGTGAATACAAAACTGAGATTGGCAAGAGTACCCGCATGAGAAACGAATTAGAGTTGATGCATGGGATCAAGCATCGGGTGTGGCACAACCACCGACGGCGTTAGGATGGCAATGCGGCTAACGCTGCATTGAACCACGAACATAGACTGAAGACAGGTGCCACGACGAACTAAGTAAGGTCTGCTCTGTTACTAGAAATAGTAATAACCAACGAATATCAGCAAAATAACCGACGACATTACTTGCTTCATCCTATGTATTAACTCGCTCTAATTCGAGTTGAAATAGTTATGTCTTAAAAAGTTAGGCGGGATCAGTGCGTTTAACTTGACAGTGGGAGTCATACCAACGCTTTGCTAAGGGGAAATTGACTGTTGGCTAAACTTGCGCGAAGCGCCAAGCCAGCTGTTAATTGTCCCAGTGAGTTTACGAACGAACTTTAGCAACTTGTTAAGCCTCATTTGCCAACAAGTTCTTTGATGCTTTTTACTACCAGATCGCGGTCTGCGATATGCAGGTGGTGTTTTTCTGATTCCGAATAGATAACGCGGCTATTAGTGGATAGATTTTTGAAGTAGCCTTCTGCTCCAGCGTATAAGGAATCCATGGTATTTGCTATTTCATCGGGAACAAAAGGCGGATCGTATCGTTTACCTGTTTGCTTTGAGCGTACAACTATTACTGGTTTGTTTCCGTAATTTGAGGCGTTAGCTAATATTTTATAGCTTTTCATATGGTCTACATTTTCAGGCACTCTTTCAAACATTGGATCATGAACACTTTGCTCAAATTTATAAAAACGCTCTAAATTTTCATTATCTGTTTTAAAGTTTTTAGGCCATCTAGTACCCATTGTATAAAAATATCCAAGTGGTGGTGGATCAATAAGTACAGCTCCCATGACTTCTTGTGGATAAAGGTTGTTGTATGCTGCGACTATATAAGAAGCATATGAACTACCAGCAAAATAATACGGTGCTTTGATATTAGCATTTTGAAGCAAATTTCTGAGCCTACTTGCTATATCATTAACAGTGAAAGGAATTACACCTTTTTCACTTTTACCCAATCCAGCTCTGTCATATAAACAAATACTAAAATCGTTTTTTAATCGTTTTATGTTTTCTAACCAAACACCATCTGAACCAGAACGCCCAAAACCCTGCTCAAGTATTAATTGTGGCTTGTCATTTTCGTAACACTCAAGATAAAGCTTAAATCCACCAACATCATATAATCCTGATTTTGTTGGCTTCATTTCTAGCTCTGTAGCCAGCGCACCAAAACTAATAAAAATTGAACATAACAATATAATTGATTTCATTTAGACTCCATTCTCTCGATGAAGTTTAACATTTTAGTATTTATGCGACACGCAGTTTGTGTTGCATAATCGCTTGTTGGACTGAGCAGCTACCCGCTCGATGTGTCAGAGTTGGTGTTGTTTATGCTATAGCTTGCTTTTTAGAGGCTCTCACTTTCCTAGCTAGTGTAATCAGTTTAGCTAGTGTTATGTAAGCTTTCCCTGCATTGCTCAGCGCTTATTATGTATTCATTACACCTAAATTTTCCTTAATAAGCAATTATATTTTTTAGCGTACAGAGGCCGCTAGCCTGAGCAATTAAGCAGGTTAACTAATTGATTTTAAGCAACTATCGAGCTGCTAACTCGTTCGCTCTACTTTGGTCGTTATTACATCTAACTTGAATACGTCAATTAGCCGCAAGATACCTGCCTTACAATGCTGACAAGGCCAATGCGGTATCAGTGTCACGGTTTCTGTGTTTGTCCTCTTTGTTCAGCATGTGCATGACGCCTGCGACCTTATCAGAGCTAACTTTCACTTGCGACATGCATTGGCTAAAAAACCGTAATGTCGAATACGCATAAATCCTTTCGGTAATTAATACACGCTGCAAATGACGCCGTATGAATTCGTCATTACTCAGTGTCATCACTTTATCGCAGTTATCATCTGCGTAATCTCGGTATGTGAAGCTCACCGGTTGGGTATTTGCTAATACTAAACGTGCTTTGTTATACACGCAGCATTAGAAATGGCTGTCCTTCTTTCTACTCCATTTGCCAGCATAGGTACAAATAATAGTGGGCAAATAATAGTGAGTGTCATCAACAATTCGCTCAAAAAACAACCTCCGCTTTGGCAAGTTTACTGCATTTTTTTGCATCTACCTCCTCCCTTTACCCATCCCCATTTGTGATATCACTCGCTTGGCATTGTCGGCACACGCCATGTCACCCGGTTTGGCTTCTATATCATTAAGGATGGAGTTTAATTGTCGTTTGTTGTCTGCAAGCTTTTTCTCCATCAGTTCAATATCAACAAGTTTTTGACGTAAAGCGTTAAGTAACTGATCATGTTTCCAGTCACTTAGATCACTCGGAAGTAATTTACTCAACTCATCTAAACTAAAGCCTGCCTTTTGACCATTTGAAATTAAATGCAATACAGTTTCAGCTTCAGGGGGATAGGTCCTATAACCATTGGCAGCGCGCTTAACTAATTTAAGTAGGCCAATATCCTCATAGAATCGAATTTTCGACGTCGCTAAGCCTGTTCTTTTTGATAATTCACCAATTTTCATAAACTCGAGTTCCTACTGCACTCAGTCTGCTACCTTAAATGAAAAAGTCTGTGCTTATCCCATACAATAGCAGATAACAGAAATTAAGTATTGACCTTCAAGTTTACTTTAACCTTATGCTTGCATAAAACGGATACAAATTAAGGTAATTTTTATGCAGACAATACTTGGAGCAAACGGCCAAATTGGTAGTGAGCTCGCCCTAGCTTTAAAGAAAGACTTTACCGATAACATTCGTCTTGTCAGCCGAACACCAAAAAAGATAAACAACACGGACGAATTACTCAGCGCTAATTTACTTGACGGCAGTCAAACGCAAAAAGCAGTAGCAGGCTCTAAAATTGTTTACTTAACCGCAGGACTGCCGATTGACACAAACATGTGGGTTGAGCAATTTCCTATTATGATGCGAAATGTCATCGATGCGTGTGCAAAACATAATGCCAAATTAGTGTATTTTGATAACACTTATATGTATCCGCAAAGCAATGAACGTCTCACAGAAGAAACACCTTTTTTGCCATATGGCGAAAAAGGCAAAGTTAGAGGACTAGTAGCGAATATGCTGCTCGATGCGATGAGTACAAGCCAAGTCAATGCGATGATTTGCCGCGCGCCTGAGTTTTATGGACCGGGTAAAACGCAAAGTATCACCAATACAGCGGTTCTTGATAAGCTGCGAGCAGGTGATGCTGCGAAAGTATTTATAAGCGATAATACGTTACGTACCTTGATATACACGCCAGATGCTAGCAGAGCAATGGCGTTACTGGGCAATACCTCTGATACGTATGGCCAGACATGGCATCTACCATGTGATGACAATCGACTCACTTACAAGCAAATCGTTAACTTAGCGAGCGAAATACTCGGCATTCAAGGCAAGTATTCAATATTAAAGAAATGGCAGCTATCACTGCTAAGCATTTTTAGCAAACCTATAAGAGAAACACGAGAACTGTTACCTCGATATGCAGTCGACAACTTATTTGTATCAGATAAATTTAAGCAGCGCTTTACGGAATTTGAAATTACCGCTTACCGAGATGGACTAACAACAACTCTCAACGAATGACGACGTTATTTAATACCTAGATCATTAGGCGCTAAGTTAAGTGCTACAACTAACACACGCTTTGGCGAGGAACAAACACTTAAATTGCTAAACTTGGACTCTGTACGGGAAATTGCACCGCACAGAGTTGATGCTTTTTATCTCATCCCTTTAAGAATTTCGATAATTTCTAGGGTATTTTCGAGTACCCTGATGACTCTACCTTCAACGCTTATCGTTACCAAATCCCGATCTCTGTCGCGATAAATCACTTTACCATGGTCGTAGATATCTGGATCTAAGCGTTCTCCAACTTGGAGTTTTTTTTGCCAACCTGGCGGAAGTGGCTTGCCCTGCTTCAACTTTTTCTCAAGGCCCGGCGGTAACTTCTCCGGTTTAGCATTCGCCTGATTTAAACCTAAAGTCAGACTAAAGGTAAGTAGAGAAAGTACAATAACTTTAATCATAACAACCTCTCTATTAGAGCGCGGCGTCATGCGTTTTGTGAACACAACGCCGTCTATAAAGTATTGTTAATAGTTTGAAATAAAGTTTATTGACATAAACTGAACAACAATCACTAATATTTAGATTGATTTAGTTTTGTTAACGCTTTAACGGAGAAACGTTCAATGGCAAGCCCCAACTGAAGTCCAAACTTCTCAGCAACGCCTTTTTTAGCCTTATAAGCCACCTTATAGAGTTGGTGACTTTCATTTAGTGACATGAGTAAATCGTCACTAGTGGATATTTCATCGACTAGTTTAAGTTCTAACGCTTGTGTACCAAACCAATGTTCTCCAGTGGCCACTTTCGCAATATCAAGGTCAGTACGATTGTCAGAGACAAAGTGTTTGAACAGACCATGCGTTTCTTCGATCTCCTCTTTGAACTTTTCTCTGCCTTTATCCGTATTCTCACCAAACAGCGTGAGTGTACGCTTATACTCACCCGCGGTTACCATTTCAAAGTCAACGTTATTCTTTTTCAATAAACGATTGAAGTTGGGGATCTGCGCAATCACACCGATTGAACCAATAATTGCAAATGGTGCTGCAATAATCTTATCTGCAACACAGGCCATCATATATCCGCCACTTGCAGCAACCTTGTCCACACAGACCGTCAGTGGAATACCCGCTTGCTTGATGCGCGTAAGTTGCGATGCACCAAGTCCATAACCGTGAACAACCCCACCACCACTTTCTACAGACACAACAACCTGATCTTTTTCTTTATCTGCAATCGTTAAAATAGCGTTGATCTCTTCTCTTAAACCCGAGACTTCGTGAGCGTCCATACTCCCGTTAAATTCAAGATAAAAAACGTTTTTCACTGCTTCTTTATCTTTATTTTTTTGCGCTTTAGATTGCGACTTATTTAGGGCTTTTAGCGCCTTTTTATCAAGCGTTTGCTGCAAAAACTGCTGCTTAGATTGCGCCAAACTGTCACTTAAATCGATAACTTCAATCTCACCCTTTTTCGATTTTGGTTTTGAGCTTGCTCCCACCATCAAAATAATGACAACTGCGATACCAAAGATAATGGTTACTGTCTTGGCTAGAAATAACCCATATTCAAACAAAAATGCCAAGTCGTTCTCCTCATTTAGCTCATAAAGGGGCCCATTTTTTCAATATAAAATGGACATAAAAAAGGCCGCTAGTTGCGGCCTTTTATAGTCTCGAAAAATGTCTTAGTTTGCAACAACATCCGGGTTAGATACTTGTAAAACCAAACCCTTTGACTTCAAGAAGCTCGCAACTTGAGTTTGCATTTCGATTGACGCAGCTGCGTGTCCTGCAGCTGTGCCACCGGCTTTTTCATCAAAGCCTGTCGTCAAGATTGAACTATGGTGACCTTGAGAGAACTTCACCACATAACTTCCAGGTGTTCCGTCTTGACTCATTTGCGTTTCACTTGCAGGCATTAATCCCATGAAACCAGCAAGTGGTAAGCTACCTGACAAGAAGCTACGTTCTGTTGTTGGAGGGATAACCAAGTCAGCTGCATTGCCATCAACACCACCCGTAACAACGCTCATATATACTGGCGTTTGTAGCGCTTTCACGGAAGCTGCATAGTTAAGTGGATCGGCACTACCTAATGCGGTCTGTGCTGCAAAACCAAACTGCGTCACCGTACCATCAATCAGTGCTAATGTCGCGGTGTCTCCAGCCGCTTCTAAATTCGCTCTAAACGTTCCATATGCACAAGAAACATATTTGCTTTGATCCGCAGCAAACGTACCACAGTCAGTAATTGCGCCTTCTTGCAGATAGGCATTAAACGCTTGCGACGCTAGGTTACCTGCAGAGCTTAACACGGAGCCCTGAACAAACGGGCCAAATGATTTTGACTCAATCAAGAAATTAGCAATGCCCGAGCCACCACTTGCAAGTGCTGCTGACTCAACTTTAAAGAAACCATCAATTGCTGGATTTAATGGCGCATTGGTTTGAGCAAGGAAGCTTGGGCCTACAACCGAACCCAGTGAGTGACCTAAGTAACTAACTTGCTGGGTATTAAAGTTAACTTGACCGCCAGATGCTAGATTGATGAAGTTTAAGCCTAAACGTAAACCCATTAAATCTGCTGCTGATTGCTTTAAGTTATCACGCGCAACCAACAACGATGTTAGGTTCATGTAGGACAACACGCTGCCTGTCGAGGCATTGAAATCATCTGTGCCGTCACCATCGATATCTAAACCGCGAGCACCGTGCATTGGGTGATCAATCGCAACTGTGGCAAATCCAGCTTGTGTTAATGACAACGTCAAGCCAAGCATGTCTTCTTTTTTACTCGTGATACCATGTTGCAAGATAACAACAGGCCAGCCGCCCTCTGGGCGCTGAGACTCATCCGCAGGCATTGTGATTTGCACAGGAACATTAGCAAGCCACTGCTCTTTAGGGATTGGATTGTACTTAGTTAAGAACTTAGTACCGTCTAAGCCTAAATCTCTCAACTTTCCACCCGAAAGTGTATTACAAGCGATATCATTTGGTTCTGTAGGCTCTGGTAAACCACCAGCTTGCGCTGCATATCCAGCGACAGCCACCGCGCTGTCGCAACGTGCTTGCCAATAGGTATCAGCTAGCGCAGAGATATCTTTATTTTTTGGTTGTGATAAGTATTGAGGTAGTTGTATTTGACCTTGCAATAAACGCACGCTTCTAAAAGCTGGTAAAATAGCATCAGGCACTTTTCCTAGAAGGGCATCTGCAACGGTGATCACCGGTTGTGCAGGTACAGCGACAACAGGGTTAGCACCACCTTGTAATTTAGCGGCTAACAATTGCTTAGTCGCCGCCAATGCATGACCTGTCGACTGTGTCGTCATTGCAGCAGTATATATAATCTCTTCTTTACTCACCGAACCCGCTGCACTTACCGCCCCTTCATAGCTACGAATCACAGCCTGTAGAGACTTCTGAGCATCAGTTACCAATGGCGCGTCTTGGCGCAACAACGTATAAGTAGAAGAAGCATCTACACTTTGACCTTTTGAGTCTTTAAGACCTTTGGTCAAAACAGTAATATACGTAGTTTCAGGTTTGAATGGTTTAACTGGGATAATAACTAAACCGTTACCTGTGCTATTAGCCATGGTAACGAAATCGCCATCAGGGCCAAATTGTAATTCAGCAATTGGCTTACAAGCGATACCTGAAGGCACCTGAGCACAGTCTTCGTCGGTTTGTAATGGCCCACCCATTGCAACTTCAAAAATTCGTACAGAGCCCGGAGTCATAACGCTTTGCGCATCAAGCGTCAAACCATTCGGTGTCGTCATGTCGATAACGTAAGGCATTTGTGTCGACCAACCATCTAAGGCGCCAATCACAATACTTGGGTTTGCGTAGCTTGCACGCGTTACCAGAGGGTTACCTTCACCATCTTTCACTCCTAACATTTCGTCAGGTAGATTTAAGGTACCGTCTTGAGTGCCGGATAAAAGGATATCGTTTGGAACTGATATCACACCACCGGATGGATCAAATTTAACAGAAATCGTTGGAGAAACGGGTGTAGTATCATTTTTTACATCTTCTAACGTTTCACCGCCTCCACAGCCAGCGAGTGCTGCTGATACTGCGAGTGAGAGTAGCATTTTTTTCATTTTATAGGCTCCGACATAATCTTATTATTATTGTGATAATTCTCGTTAAATCTATGTAATAGCATTTTTAATAAGACATTAGACCAGTTAAACTTAACTCAAACTTTGTTATTTCGCCAGCCATATTTACAATAAATTCGCTAACTTGCTACTGCATTGTGATAAAATAGCCCAAACATCTTAATTGGAGTCCAGAATGCAGACTTATCAAGCTCCTGAAAACGCACTTGCAAATAAAACGATACTATTAACAGGTGCTGGCGACGGCATCGGCCGTGTTGCGGCAATTAATTACGCCAAATATGGTGCAACGGTTATTTTATTGGGCAAAACCACCAGTAAACTAGAAGCCGTTTATGATGAAATTGTTAACGCCGGTTACCCACAGCCTGCAATTGTACCTTTAGATTTACGTGGTGCAACCAAACAACACTTCCGAGACTTGGCTGCCACTATCGAGCAGCAATTTGGTAAGCTTGATGGCTTGCTAAATAATGCGTCTATTTTAGGCTCTTTAGGTCCAATGGAGCACTTTTGCGTTTCAACCTTTGAAAACATAATGAAGGTAAACGTAACAGCCCAAGCGGTGATCACTAAATCACTATTCCCAGTAATGAGAAAAGCACCTCACGCTTCTATCGTCTTTACTTCATCGGGTGTAGGACGTAAAGGTCGTGAGTTTTGGGGAGCATATGCAATTTCTAAATTCGCAACCGAAGGTATGATGCAAACTTGGGCCGAAGAAGTGGGTAAAACCAATATTCGCATCAACTGCATTAATCCTGGTGCGACAAGAACAAGTATGCGTGCATCAGCATTCCCAGGTGAAGATAAAGATAAACTAAAAACGCCTGAAGAATTAATGCCAACATACCTGTACTTGATGTCTGATGACTCAATCGGAGTTAATGGCCAATCTTTAGATGCCCAAACCTACTAACTAGTACTTTAAAGGCTGCAGATCCACAATTGCAGCCTTCTTTATTATTTAATCTCTCGGCAAGGTTTCAAACGCCAGCACTTGCTCTAATTTTTCATCCCACTTTGCTTTGCTCGCGATAAATAGGTGTGCGGTTGGCGTAAGGCTCGGTGCATCATCTAAGCTACCGGCAGGTACCACTAAACCAACAGGCTGCTGGTTTGGTAATGCAGAACCACAACAAGCGCAAAAGGCTTTAACGTGCTTAGTATTCGGTAAAGTAAAGCAGGTTATTAACTTTTCGCCCGCGAGCCAAGTTAGCATTGCATTTTGAAAAAATAAATTCGCAGCATGTGCAGAGCCTGTGTCTTTTTGACAATATTCACAATGACATAGATAAAAGCCCTGCACGTTGCCCTCTACAAGATATTTAACCTGACCACACAGACAACTACCAGCAAACATCTCTTTCATTTGCATCTCCTTATCAAATACAAAAACACCAGCTCACTAGGCTGGTGTTTAATACCAATTAGTCTTAATACTTGATCAATTTGAAGGAGCAAACCTGACGCTAACTACGTTAAAAACTTCTCATTTAGAACAACTAAATAGCAAAATTTTTGCCTTGTTATCGACAAGATTTTCTCGCCTCAAAATAGCTCACTTACATAAGCTAATTGGTATAAAAAGCTTAAATTACTTTCTTCTTGGGGTTTTAACCCTTTGATTGTGCTTTTTCACTGCTTTGCGGATCTTATTAATTTTCGCGCGCTTGTCTTTACGTTTTTCTGGCATGACCGACAACTTAGTTTGCTGCTCGGCTCTCATGCTTACCGATTTACGTAAGTAGTTAACATCTTCTAATTTTAATTCTTCCCATCCACCTTGTGGCAAACGCTTGTTAAGCTCCAATTTACCATAACGGATACGGATCAAACGCGACACTTCAACATCTTGCGACTGCCAAAGACGCCTAACTTCACGATTGCGCCCTTCTGTCAGCGTTACATTGAACCACTTATTCATACCTTCACCACCAAGAGGCTTAATCTTAAGGAATTTTGCAGGGCCGTCTTCTAGCTCAACGCCTTTGGTTAATGTACGCAACGTTTGGTTTGTTACTTCACCAAATACGCGAGCAGAATATTCACGTTCGACTTCGTATTTTGGATGCATCAAGCGATTAGCTAGCTCACCATCATTGGTAAAGAGCAACAGGCCTGATGTATTGATATCTAATCGCCCAATAGCTATCCAACGGTCACCATCTAACTTTGGTAGCCTATCGAATACAGTGCGACGACCTTGAGGGTCGCGACGAGTACACAGCTCACCTTCAGGCTTATGATACATAAGTACGCGACAGATACGCTCTTCTTGCTGCTCTATTTTAACAATATGTCCATCTACACGGATCACCGAAGTCTTTTCCACTCGGTCTCCTAGCTTGGCAACTTTTCCATCTACACTTACGCGGTTAGACTCAATATACTTTTCCATTTCGCGTCTTGAGCCAACGCCAGCTCTTGCCAATACTTTTTGTAGTTTTTCACTCATTCAGATGGTTCTCTCACAGAAGGATCGTTTAATAACTGTTCTATTTTCTCATTATGTTGTTCAGGTAATCGAGGTAATTCCCCAAGACCAGATAATGAGAAGTAATCTAAAAATTGTTTTGTCGTTGCATACAATGCAGGCTTACCCGGTACCTCTTTGTAACCCACCACTTTTATCCACTCGCGATCTATCAAGCTTTTGATAATATTAGAACTCACGGTAACCCCGCGAACTTGCTCTATTTCGCCTCGAGTGATTGGTTGTCGGTAAGCAATCAATGCCAAAGTCTCAAGTGTAGCACGTGAGTATTTTGGTGCTTTTTCCTGCCACAGTTTACTTAACCAAGGGCTCAAGCTCGGGCAAGCTTGAAAACGGTATCCGGTACCAACCTCAACCAGCCTTACACCGCGAGTTTGATAATGATTTACCAGTGTTTCCAGTGCCTGATCAATACGCGGTGATGACACGCTGATATCTTCCAGCACGGTTTCTTTTAAGCGCTTTTTAGATAACGGCTTATCTGAAACGAAAATCGCTGCTTCAACTAATTCAACCAGTTGTTCATCGCTAACGCGTCTTTTCATATTTTATGCTTGAAGATAAAAATGCGGAGTATAGCAGAGGCTGCAGCCATCCCCTAGCCTTTTAAATGCAGGTAAATCGACGCTGCGGTTGCTGACTGAATATAGTCAACCAATTGCTCCTTAATGAGTTCGAGCATGGCAATAAAAGTAACCACCACACCACTGCGCCCTTCGTCCAAGGTAAAGAATCGCGCAAATTCTACCGGCTTATCCTGTTCTCGTAGCAATTGCAATATAAAGCTCATACGCTCTCGAGTCGAAAGTGCTTCTGCGGATATATGATGGTGCTCAAAGGTCTTGGCTCTAGCCATCACTTCCGACAGCGCCAAAAGTAATTCCCTCAGTTCAATGTCTGGGAATTCTGGCTCATTGTCGGTACTACTGTCTACCAGCGCATGAGCGACAAAGATATCACGCTCAACACGAGGGATCTCATCTAAATTCTCAGCGGCTTGCTTAAATTGCTCGTATTCCTGCAAGCGTCTCACCAGCTCTGCTCTGGGGTCTTCCTCTTCCTCTAACTCTTCGTGTTTTGGTAGTAGCATTCTTGATTTTATTTGTGCCAGCAAAGCTGCCATCACTAAGTATTCACCCGCAAGTTCAAGCTGCATGTCCTTCATCATTTCAACGTACTGAACATACTGCTGAGTAATACTAAAAATCGGTAATTCTAGAATATCTAATTTATGTCTTTTAATAAGATAAAGCAGTAAGTCCAACGGACCTTCAAAGGTCTCTAAGATAACTTCTAGGGCTTCGGGAGGAATATAAAGATCTTCCGGCTTTTCAATTACCGCTTCACCGTGTAAAAAAGCTAGCGGTAATTTCTGTTGGAGTGCTTCTGTCATCTCAACATGCGTTATTCAAAAGGCGACGTATCACCACAGCCACGACGCAAAATTTCAATGGTGTCTTCAGACATATCAATAACAGTGGTTGCTTGTTCAATTAAATAGCCACCATGGATGATCAAGTCTACGTGCTTCTCAAGACGCATGCGGATATCATCGGGGTCAGACTCAGTAAACTGCTCTCCTGGCAAAATCAAAGAGCATGACATCAAAGGTTCACCTAGTGCTTCCAACAACGCGCAAGTAATTGGGTTATCAGTCACACGGATCCCGATGGTTTTTTTCTTCTCATTGAGCAAACGACGAGGAACTTCTTTCGTCCCTTTAAAAATAAACGTGTACGGACCGGGCGTATTATTTTTAATCATCCTAAACATTTGATTATCGACACGGGCATAGGTCGAAAGCTCCGACAGATCGCGGCATAAAAGAGTGAAGTTATGGTGTTTTTCAATGCCGCGGATCCGCTCTATCCGCTCCTTAGCTTGCTTATTACCGAGGTTGCAACCAATGGCATAGCCGGAGTCGGTTGGAAACACCACCACGCCACCTTGCTCAATAATATCAGCCGCTTGGCGAATTAAACGCGTTTGCGGGTTATCTGGGTGAATATGAAAAAATTGACTCATAAGCTTATTCCTCTTTGCCTCCCCAATGACGCCAAACTCCTTGACAATCTTTAGGTAAATACAAGTTACGACCAAGGTCGACCCAAGGCATTGGGAAGTGGAAATCTGACCCTTGGCTTGCTAACAATTCAAACTCTTGACTTAGTCGCCCCAAAAATTGGCGCTCAGTAGGCGCTTGCTGCGGCTGTGCAACTTCCATTGCAGCTCCCCCAACCGATTTAAATTCAGCAATTAACTTTCTCAACCACTTATTCGACATCTTATATCTGGCAGGATGCGCCAACACACTTACTCCACCCGCTGCATGAATAGCAGCAACGGCCGTTTGTATATCGCACCACTGACTTGGCACATACCCAGTCTTGCCACGTGCTAAAAATTTATTGAAAACGCTTTGCACGTTTTTGGCCACGCCCCGCTCAACCAGCACTTGAGCAAAATGCGCTCTGGTGATCTGCGCAGTTTGGGCAAGTGCAAGGGCATCTTCGTAGACATGCTCATAGCCCTTTTTGGCTAAGCGATCGCCGATTTCTTTCGCTCTGGCTTCTCGCTTTTGCTGCTGTTCGTGCAGCAGCTTTGTTAATGCTTCATGCTCAGGGTCAAAATTTAATCCAACGATATGGATCTCAAAGCTTTCCCATTTTGTGGAAATTTCAACGCCATTAATAAGTTCTAAAGTCAGATTATTTTGGTTAATGTAGTCACGGGCAGGCTGGATCGCATCTATCGTGTCATGATCGGTAATTGCAAGAATATCAACGCCTTTTTCCGTTGCTCGCTCAAGCAATTCATCAACAGCTAAGCGGCCATCGGAAAAAGTAGTATGGCTGTGGAGGTCATATTTAATCAAAATGTATTAACTATCTCTATGAATTATCAACGTTTTGATTATATCACAAGTTAACTGATACGACCTTAGGTTATTTTCTGATATTTGCCCTTGACACTTGTAGCAAGAATAGGGTTTACTGTAGCTAATTTAGATTAAACAACGAAATATTCACAAATGAACAAACAAATTCAAAAAAACATTTGGTGGTGGCACTCGAACTAAGCGGGTGTGTTTCGTTATATCTACGATTTATCAACCCGCGCAATGTCGCGGGTTTTTTTATACTTTTTAGAGGCTTATATGAACAACAATATCACAGTAAACACAATTTGGTGGTGGTGGATGCCCTAGCGGGACGGTATTGTTGTGTCTGAACAATAACCCCCGCAGAGCTCAGCTTTCGGGGGTTTTTTATTTTCTAAACAGAATATCTAGAAATTAAGAGGAATGAGGTTTGATTTTTAGTCACATAACGACCACACCAGGTGAGGTCACCAGCATAAGACAAAGGCGCGATTATATTGCCAGCCCACTGTCTTTATACGCAGGTTTAAACAAAGTAAACTCGTTACTACTCGAATCAGCTGAAATAGAGTCTAAAGACAATGTGAAAAGTATCGTGCTTGTGGATAGTGCAATTCGATTCGAATGTAACGGCGCCCAAGTAATTGCCAAAGCCTTGTCTAACAATGGTGCTCAGTTGCTACCGTACCTTGCGCAAAAGGTCACAAATTGTGACGTGGTCCTCAATGATAATACCTTGACGCTCACGTACAACGCATTGGAAAGTGACATTGATGAGCATACAAAACTAAAAGCGGATAACGCCTTTAGTGCGCTCAGAACCTGTATAAATGAAATTAAACGTAACTCAGATACGCCGTTTTCCGTCTTTTTAGGTGGTGTATTCGCCTATGATATGGTGGCAAACTTTGAGCAACTTCCCGAAGTACCAGATGGGGACAACGACTGTCCCGACTATGTTTTCTATCTCGCTGAAACCCTAGTTGTGATCGATCATCAAGCACAAACCACTGAGCTCATTGGTAATGTTTTCAATGGCCCTGAGGTTCACGCCAATTGTTTTGAAGTAGGCAAACAGCTAGAAGAGCTAAACAGTCAGTGTGACCAAATCACCGAATTTCAGTTTGAGCCACAAAGTGGCGGCGCAGATGTCAAAGTCAATGTGAGTGACGACGAATATTGTCAACACGTTGAAAAGTTGAAAACCAACATTATCAACGGTGACATCTTTCAAGTCGTTCCCTCTCGCACTTTTTCACTTCCTTGCCATAACTCACTCGCCGCCTATAAACAGCTCAAACTACAAAACCCTAGTCCTTACATGTTTTATATGAAGGATGAACGCTTTGTGCTATTTGGCGCATCTCCAGAGTCGGCTCTCAAATATTGTGAGCAGAGTAACCAGGTTGAAGTCTATCCCATTGCAGGAACGAGACCACGAGGTAAGTTTGCTGATGGTAGTATCAACCCAGATTTAGATAGCCGCATTGAACTTGAGCTGCGCAACGATCAAAAAGAGCGTGCAGAGCACCTTATGCTGGTTGACCTTGCCCGTAATGATGTCGCGCGGATCAGTATTGCAGGTACTCGACACGCAAAAGAATTATTGAAAGTGGACCGCTACTCACAAGTCATGCATTTAGTATCACGCGTCGTTGGCCAATTAAAGCCGGATTTAGATGCGCTTCACGCCTATCAGGCTTGTATGAATATGGGCACTCTCGTCGGCGCACCAAAAGTTAAAGCCGCAGAACTTGTTCGCCATACAGAAAAGCAGCGTCGTGGCAGCTACGGCGGTGCGGTAGGTTATTTGATGGGCAATGGCGCGATGGACAGCTGCATCGTAATTCGCTCCGCGTTTGTAAAAGATAACGTTGCATACGTGCAAGCGGGTGCGGGTGTTGTGTTTGATTCAAATCCACAAAGCGAAGCAAATGAAACCAAAGCTAAAGCCATGGCAGTGATTAAAGCAGTACAGTCCACGTATGAAGGAGCAAACCATGACTAAGGTATACTTTTTAGATAATTTTGATTCTTTCAGTTATAACCTTGTGGATGAGCTTAGTTTGCTAGGACTCGACTTGGTCGTTTATCGTAACAATATCTCTGCCGAAACCATTTTCAATAAAATGTGTGCAGAGGTTGATCCCGTGATCTTAGTTTTATCACCTGGACCTGGCGCGCCATCGGAAGCAGGTTGTTTGCTCGCGTTAATTGAGCTATGTAAAGGTAAATTCCCCATGCTTGGGATTTGCCTCGGTCAACAAGCCCTAACCCAAAGTTATGGTGGTGAAGTTGGCAAAGCGGGTGAGACGGTACATGGAAAATCTTCTATTATTGAAGCGGATGAGCATCCGGTATTTGCCGGACTTGGGACGCAATTCCCCGTGGCGCGTTATCATTCTCTGATGGCAACAAGCGTTCCACCAGCACTACAAGTGATCGCGAGATATCAGGCCATTCCGATGGCTATCTATCACAGTGAGCACAAAGTGATTGGCTATCAATTTCACCCAGAGTCAATATTGACCCCCAATGGCGCTCAGCTATTACAACAAAGTATCGCATACCTTAGCGCTTAGGAGAGCACGATGGAAAAGTTACAACCTCTATTACAGCAACAAGATTTATCGTTCGACGCCGCCAAATCCTTGTTTAGCGATATTATGGCTGGACAACTGAGCGACATCGAACTTACCGCAGCGCTGCTTGCGCTAAAGTTTAAAGGTGAAACAGCAGCGGAAATAGCCGGAGCAGCTCAGGCTATGCGTGATCATGCCACCGCATTTGACAAGCAAGACCTACTCGCAGCAGACAGCTGTGGTACGGGTGGCGATGGCACAAATACCATCAACGTGAGTACCACCGCCGCCATTGTCGCCGCAGCATGTGGTATTAATATGGTCAAACACGGTAATCGCAGCGTGAGCAGTAAATCAGGTTCCGCTGATTTACTAAAAGCGCTTGGGATCAACATTGATATGACTCCCGCACTTGCAGAAAAGTGCTTAGCAGAGACCGGCTTTACCTTTTTGTTTGCACCGCATTACCACGCAGGTGTAAAACATGCTATGCCGGTTCGCACGCAACTAAAAACACGTACGATATTTAATATTCTGGGACCATTGGCAAACCCAGCCAAGCCTGAAGTGCAATTACTCGGCGTTTACGACCCTGCCCTTGTTTTACCCATGGCTGAAACGTTAAACCGCTTAGGTACGAAACGAGCGATGGTAGTTCACGGTAGTGGCACAGATGAAATTGCCCTACACGGCGAAACGCTAGTCGCAGAAGTAAAGCATGGTGAAGTGACGCAATACACTGTTACCCCAAGCGATTTTGGACTAGAAAACTATTCACTTGAATCTATTGCTGGTGATACGCCAGAATATAACGCGAAAGCGAGCCTTGCGATTTTAAATGGTGAAGGCGAAGCAGCACACAATGCAGCGATTATTGCAAACGTTGCAGCCTTGTTGGTATTAACCGATAAGGCGTCAGATTTTAAAACCGCAAGCCAACAAGTACGCGAAGTGCTTGCAAGCAAGAAAGCCATGACAACCTTGGCCAACATTGTAGAGGTGAGTAATGGCTAATGTATTAGAAAAAATTGTTGCCGATAAAGTCGAAGAATTAAAAGCGCGTAAGGCGCAGCGTCCGTTAAGTGACTTTATCGACGAAGTAACCCCCACCACGCTTAACTTCACCGCTGCGTTGGCGCAAGCTGGAACACAATTTATTTTAGAGTGCAAAAAGGCGTCGCCTTCAAAAGGCCTTATTCGCTCACATTTTGATTTGACTGAAATTACCAGTGTTTATCGTAAGTACGCGACATGTATTAGTGTACTAACCGACGAAAAATACTTTCAAGGCAGTTATGAATACCTTGCCACGGTGAGAAAGCTGGTTGATCAGCCTCTGATCTGTAAAGACTTCTTTATTGATGAATACCAAGTTTATCTCGCCCGCTTACACGGTGGCGATGCCATTCTTTTGATGTTGTCTGTATTAAATGACGAAGAGTATTTGGCACTAGCGAGCGTGGCCAAATCACTTAATATGTCGATTTTAACGGAAGTAAGTAACGAAGAAGAAGTGACAAGAGCGCTTGCGTTAGATGCTGAACTTATCGGTATTAACAACCGTGATCTCAGAGACTTATCAACGGATTTAGCAACTACAGAGAAACTAAGAAAGTTAATCCCCGAAGACAAAGTCGTGATTTCAGAGTCTGGTATATACACACACCGCGATGTGAAACGCTTATCACCGATTTGTGACGGCTTTTTGGTTGGTAGTTCACTGATGGCTGTACAGGACTTAGAACTTGCTTGTAGACGCTTGATTTTGGGCGAAAACAAAGTGTGTGGTCTTACACGAAGCCAAGATGCGCAAGCAGCTTATGAAGCTGGCGCGGTATACGGCGGTCTTATCTTTTATCCAAAATCGCCTCGTTATGTCGACATTGATTGTGCGAAGGCTGTCGCCGATAGCGCACCACTCAAGTACGTTGGTGTGTTTGTTAACGCACCGCTTGAACAAGTTGCAGAGTATGCGCAAATATTAAAACTGAGCGCAGTGCAATTACATGGCAATGAAGATGAGCTGTACATCGATACCCTGCGAAAACAACTTCCAGTTACCTGTCAAATTTGGAAAGCACAAGGTGTGGACACAGCACTGCCAAGCCCCTTCGCTGGCGTAGACAAGCAATTGTACGATACCAAAACCGACACTGCATTTGGTGGCACGGGACAAGTGTTTGATTGGCAGCTATTAAATCGTAGTTCGAGCAATTATATGTTGGCTGGCGGCCTAAACCCCGACAATATTCACGGCGCCGTTAATATAGGTGCCGATGGTCTTGACCTAAATTCAGGCGTTGAGCAATCGCCTGGTAAAAAATGCGCTCAAAAAATCGCTAACGCGTTTACACAAATTCGAAAATATTGAGGTGGACATGAGTAATTCAGCTTATTTTGGTGACTTCGGAGGCATGTTTGTGCCCGAGTTACTCGTACCTGCGTTAAAGCAGTTAGAACAGGAATTTTATAAATCACAAAAAGACCCAGAATTTCAGCAGGAGTTTTATCAACTTTTGAATGAATTTGCGGGTCGCCCAACACCACTGACCAAGACACGCAACTTAGTTAAAAACCCTAAGGTCAAACTGTACTTAAAGCGTGAAGATTTACTTCACGGTGGTGCACACAAGACCAACCAAGTGTTAGGTCAAGCGCTCTTAACCAAACGTATGGGTAAAAAAGAAGTCATTGCTGAAACCGGCGCTGGACAACATGGTGTTGCAACCGCCCTAGCCTGCTCCTTACTCGGCTTAAAGTGCCGAGTATACATGGGGGCTAAAGATGTTGAGCGTCAGCAACCAAACGTATTTAGAATGCGTTTGATGGGTGCGGAAGTTATCCCAGTTACCGCTGGCTCAGGCACATTAAAAGACGCGGTAAATGAAGCATTACGTGACTGGTCTGCAAACTACAAAACGGCACATTATTTACTCGGCACGGCTGCAGGTCCTCACCCGTTCCCGACGATTGTCCGTGAGTTCCAAAAAATGATTGGTGAAGAGGCGAAACAACAAGTACTAAAAGCGGAAGGTCGTTTGCCTGATGCGGTTATCGCTTGTGTGGGCGGCGGCTCAAATGCTATTGGTATGTTCGCAGACTTTATTGACGAAAAAGACGTTAAATTAATCGGGGTGGAACCGGCTGGTAAAGGCCTAGATACCGATGAGCACGGCGCTGCACTATGTAAAGGAAGTAAAGGCATCTTGCACGGCGCCTATACCTATATCATGCAGAACAAAGATGGCCAAATTGAAGAATCTTACTCTGTGTCAGCGGGTCTTGACTACCCAGCGGTTGGTCCACAACACGCCTACCTTCATGAAACAGGCCGCGCGCAGTATGTTGGCATTACTGACACTGAAGCATTAAATGCCTTTCAAGCGCTTGCCAAACACGAAGGTATTATTCCAGCCTTAGAGTCGAGCCATGCTCTGGCATACGCATTAAAATATGCAGAAGCGCAAACTGAAGAAACGGTGATTGTTGTTAACTTAAGTGGTCGCGGAGACAAAGACTTAGCTCACGTCCACCAGGTACTGTCTGAGCGAGGTGAGCTATGAGACGTTATGACGCGATGTTCGCGCACTTAAATGAAAAAAGCCAAGGTGCATTCGTTCCTTTCGTAACGATTGGCGATCCCGATAAGGCACTCAGTATTGAGATCATCAAAAGCCTGATTGACGGTGGCGCTGATGCATTAGAGCTGGGTATTCCATTTTCCGATCCCATCGCCGATGGTCCGGTTATCCAAGCGGCTAACATCCGTGCATTAGAGCAAGATGTTAATACGCAAGACTGTCTTGAGATCATCGCTGAAATTCGTCGTTACAATAGCGATATTCCAATTGGCTTGTTGCTTTACTCAAACTTGATTTTTGCTCGGGGTATTGAGCAGTTTTATCAAGACGCCAAAACTGCGGGTGTGGATTCTATCTTAGTTGCTGATGTGCCACTGCACGAAGCCAAACCGTTTAGGCTCACTGCAATGGCAAATGACATCGCGCCAATTTTCATTGCCACACCGAATGCCTGCGATGATACGTTACGAGAATGCGCCACCCGAGGTCGTGGCTATACTTATTTACTTTCGCGCGCAGGCGTGACTGGCACAGAAACGTCGGCACAAATGCCGGCAACAGAGATGATCACCAAACTTATCGAGTATCATGCTGCGCCGCCACTGCTAGGGTTTGGTATTTCTGAACCGGAGCATGTAAAGCATGCGATTAGCTCAGGTGCGGCAGGTGCAATTAGTGGCTCGGCGGTGGTGAAAATCATCGAAAAACATTTGGATGATCCTAACACCATGTGCTTTGAGTTAAAAACCTTTGTTGAGCGAATGAAAGCTGCAACGCAGAAGTAATATTACTTTCAAGCCAGTGTTAGACACTGGCTTTTCTTAGCATTAACGCAAGTTATCTTTTAAGGCTTTAGCAGGCTTAAACAATACCTTGTTTTGTCCTTCAATGGTGATGGTCTCACCTGTTTGAGGATTACGTCCTTGCTTTGGGGGATGATAACTTAACGCGAATGTCCCAAGTCCATTAATTTGCATCTGATCGCCTTCTGACAAGCGCTTTTTAGTGGCCTGTAAAATGACATTTAACACCGCCTGTGAATCTTTCTTTGTTAATCCACTAATTTCCGCCATTTTTGTAACTAAATCGCTCTTATTCATGCAAATACCTCTGAACCATTGAATGAGCGCAGCAGGCTATGGGTTTCATCAAAGAAAGTCAATGTTGATGTTCTCGCCGTATCTTGGTAAAACCCTTACAACCAACTTTGTTAGGATAAAAAATGTCATTTTTAATTGAGTACTTACCGCTCATCTTATTTTTTGCGGTTTATAAGTTTGTCGATATTTTTTGGGCAACGGGAGTGCTAATCATCGCCTCTCTTATACAGGTCGCACACCAATACATCACTAAGCGCGAAGTCGCAAAACGTCATTGGGTATTCTTAGCGATTGCATTGATCCTTGGTGGGATGACGATTTTCTTCCATGATGAGCAGTTTATTAAATGGAAAGCCACGATTATTTATGCCATTTTAGGTGCGGCACTGCTCATATCCAGATACCTGTTTAATAAAAACTTGGTAAAAGGCGCACTCGAAGGCGTATTAAAGTCAGTTGCTGAAAAGGAAAAAAGCGAGATTGATATTGATTTACCAGCCAAAGACTGCGACCAATTAAATCTATTTTGGGCAGTATTACTTTTCTTCATCGCAGGCCTAAACCTTTACGTTGCGTACCACTTCTCTCTTGATTTTTGGGTGAACTTTAAAGTCTTTGGTTTAATTGGGATCACCTTCGTTGCACTCCTCTTTACCATGTTTAAAATTCAAAAATATTTACCTGAAGAGTAACCATTCAAGGTTCATCTGCAGCTGCTATAGTTAACGAGTGAGAGCTAACTATAGCGGCTTGTAGCCGCCAAATATTTTGGGGAACCAACCTTGAACGCAAGCCAATACCGGTGGTGTGAACTCGTATTTGTATTCTTTGTCCTGCCCATTGTCGCTTATCAATTCCGTGATCACCTCAACAATTGGCTTTTTCCAGCACTGATCATTTTAATGGCAGTCTGTACCCATTTACTACTAACCGACCCCCATTTCAAACGATTTAGGTTAACCAGTTTGGGAGAGTTTTCGTCCGTCAAAAAACGTTTATTCACCACGTTTTTCGCAGGTGCGATGTTTTCAGCCATGCTCTATGGTTTAGTTAGCCAAGGAAATTGGTTTTCCCTACCGCTCAATTCCCCCAGCGACTGGTTATTATTATTAGTTGCTTACCCTATTCTTTCCGTCTTACCACAAGAGTTAATTTTTAGGAGCTACTTCTTTCATCGCTATAAAAGGATTTTACCAAATAAAAACAATCGAGTTTTGCTAAGTGCATTAGTGTTTGCGCTTGCTCACTGCATCTATGACAACTGGATAGCCGTGGCGTTATCTTTTGTTGGCGGACTACTATTTTCTTATACTTACGCCCATAGTCGTTCACTTGCGGTGTGTGTGTTAGAGCATAGCCTATGGGGGCTGTGGATGTTTACAATAGGAATTGGGCAGTACTTAGATTCAGGCGTAAAATTTTAGTGGCTTAGTGTAGAATAAACATCGGCGCATTAATACGCCGATGTCATCGTGCCCAAAACGAATGTCCAGCTGCTAGAAGCCAAAGATACTGAATGCAAAATATTTAGTTGCAACGGTATTAATGAAAATAGCCAACAGGATCACTGGGATGAATGTAGAAAGAGAGAAATTAATATATTTCTCAGTAAAGCTACCTACGTACCCCTCAGCGCCTTGCGCAAGTTCTTCATTCAAACCAGATTTTTTCCAGCGATAAGTAACAAATAGACACAACAGCAAACCATTCAACGGTAAAATAGTGTCGTAAAACACGTCGTAGATTAGATCAAAGAAGCTCTTCTGAGCATCGCCATAACTTACAAAGCTTGTAAGCCAATCCACCATTCCAAAAGACATAGTAGATAACACAGTCAAAATTCCTGTGGTCAACGCTAAGATAATCAGGGCCTTTTTACGTGAAATACATTTTTCTTCCATCAAAGTCGCGGTAGGCACCTCTACAATTGACACAAGCGACGTTATCGCGGCAAAGAAAACCAATAAAAAGAAAGTACCAGCAACAATTGAGGCACCGACGTAGCCAATATCATCTTGTAAAGCCAATAACAATTTAGGCAAGTAATCGAAAATCATAGATACTGAAGAGTCCGATAACTTACTTGGATCTGTATTCGGATTAAAACTAAAGATAGCCGGAAGTACCATCAGACCGGCAATGAATGCCACTAATGAGTCTGTAATAGCAACCATTTTAGAGCTACCGACAATGTCGTCTTTCTTAGAGATATAGGAAGCATAAGTGATCAATATACCCATACCTAAAGACAGTGAAAAGAAAGCCTGTGATAGCGCACCATTTAGCACACTTGCATTCATTTTTTCGAAGTCAGGAACGATGTAATAGCGTACACCTGCCATTGCGTTATCAAGGGTTAGTACGTATGCGACAAGGCCAATTAACATGACAAATAACGCTGGCATGAGTAACTTAGCCGCTTTTTCGATTCCTTCTTTTACACCGCCAACCAAGATAAGATTAACGATCACACCCACTATCAACATATAGATGAAAACATTGGTATCGTTGATAAAAGTGCCAAAGTACTTCGGAGAGGCGAGTACATCTAAGTTACCTAAAGCTGTTTGCGCTAAGAAGCCAAAGATCCAAACGGTAATAACCATGTAGAAGACGGCAATCATAAACGGCGTGAGTACAGCCAAAAATCCAGCTATTGACCACTTTTTATCGTGATTCGATAGCAGCTTATATGCGCCAAACGGGTCCTTTTGGGCTTTCCTACCCATTGCCATTTCGGCCATCATGACAGGTAAACAGATAAACACTACAAATAGTGCATAGATTAGTAAAAATGCCCCACCACCATTTTTTGCGGCGGAAACAGGAAAGCCGACTAAGTTACCAATACCAACAGCAGAACCTGCAGCGGCAAGGATAAACCCTAATCGGGAGCTAAAATGCTCACGGTTTGCACTCATTGCAATCAACCTTATTATTATTTTCTATAAATATCCGAAGGACTCTACCAGTCAAGCTGAGTGTTTTTCAAGTTTAAATGTCTAATCACTGAAAAACTCTGTGTACATTTACTTTTGCACTGAGGGCGTTTTATCATAGTATTGATAAACGGCCCTGAAAAGCCGACAAGATACGTAAAAATAACAATAATAACCTAGAAACCAATCCGGAACTAATACTTATGCTTTACATGATCTATTCAACCGACGCTGAAAACTCATTAGCAAAACGTCTTGCTGCGCGCCCTGCTCACTTAGCTCGTTTAGAAGAATTAAAACAACAAGGTCGATTGTTTGCAGCAGGCCCGTTACCAGCTATTGACTCGGAAGATCCTGGTGAAGCGGGTTTTACGGGTTCTTTGGTTATTGCTGAGTTTGAAAACTTAGAAAGTGCGCAGCAATGGGCGAGCGTCGATCCCTATATTGATGCTGGTGTCTATACTGCTAGTATTGTAAAACCGTACAAGCGAGTTCTGCCATAAAAGTTTACTGAACGTTAAGTTCAGCAAAGGTTAATTACAAAAGCACTAAATTTGTTTGAGATTTATGAAGTTTAGACACTTAGTATCTATGAAACTGTGGAGCTTAAAATGCGATTGCAACTCACTCTCTTAGCGTTGATCTTGGCGTTCGCTTCGAGTGTAGCAGACGCCAATAGCCGCAATGATAAGAATGTAAAGACGATTACAAAAAAAGAAGCTGTGTCTCTGGCGCTTGATAAGTACGCTGGGAAGACGCTTAAGATTTCTGAAGAAAATCAGTTTTTTGTGGTAAGAATTCTCCAACCAGATGGTCGAATTGTTGACTTAAAAGTCAACAAGAAGACAGGTGAAGTAAATAAGGACTAAGGATGCGTATTTTAGTTATCGAAGACGATATTCAACTAGCAGAAAACCTGCGAAATGCATTAGAGAAAGAAAAATATAGCGTTGACTTGTGTCATGATGGTGAGTCTGGATTATTTCACCTTGAAGAATATCCGTTAGATATGGCAGTGATCGATCTCGGCTTGCCAAAACTTGACGGTATTGAAATTATCCGTAGAGCACGTGCTAACGGCGTTAAGATCCCTATTTTAATCTTAACGGCACGCGACCGTTGGCAAGACAAGGTAGAAGGCCTTGATGCTGGAGCTGATGACTACCTCACTAAACCGTTTCATGTTGAAGAGCTGATTGCGCGCTGTAATGCACTTATTAGACGTAGCGCTGGACAAGCAAATCCAGAGATTTGTATTGGTCCAATCAAAATCCACACTCGCTCACAGCAAGTCTGGGTTAATGATAACGAGCTATCACTAACGGCCTATGAATATAAAGTTTTAGAATACCTAATGGTTAACCCACAAAAAGTTATTTCTAAATCTGAACTCACAGAGCACATATACGATCAGGACTTTGACTTAGACTCTAACGTCATTGAAGTGTTTGTCTTAAGACTGCGTAAAAAGCTAGACCCTGATGGCACTCTGAACCCTGTTGAAACCCTTAGAGGACGTGGATATAGGTTCAAAAATCAGTGGTAAACAGCTCTCAAATTTCGCTTAAAATAAGACAAGGATTTATCCTTGTCTTTGTGCTTATTATTGCCCTTCCCGCGCTGTTTTTCTCCGTGGGCAGGGCTTATTATTCTTCTTTAGTCGATGCGACTGAAAAAACATTGGAAGCCCACCTCTACTCACTTATCTCTGAAGTCGAATTTGTCTCTAACGGACTCGAAATGCCTCGCAGTATTCTTGCACCTGAGTTAAACAGACTGAATTCTGATACTTATGCTCTGGTCTATCAAGATAACTCCCTCGTTTGGTATTCCGAGTCGGCTGTAAATCTCTCAATTTCACCTGACTTTTCAGAAAACCAAGCTGGAGCATCTGAGTTTAAACGAGTTGAATATAATGGTGTACTGTTTTGGCAACTTAGCCTAACTGTTATTCTCGGAAATGCAGAGCAATCGCAGCAAGCCCGCTTTGTGCTTTTAAAGAAAAATGACGCGCTGATGGAGTTAATGTCAGGGTTTAGAAACACCTTGGTCAACTGGATGCTGGTTATGGGTGTGGTGATAGCAGGATTGATGGCATTTGGGTTTGTATGGAATGCAAGGCCGTTACAGCGATTGGATAAAGAAATTAAAGAGATTGAGGCTGGCGAGCGCGATAAGATCACGGGTCTTTACCCCGTCGAACTCCTAACAATCAAATCCGACTTAAACCTACTATTGGAATCTCAAAAGCGTCAAAAAGAGAGATATAGAGCGTCACTTAGCGACCTTGCGCACGCGTTAAAAACGCCCCTTGCGGTGATTAAATCCAGTCCACTGGCAAAAGATGCAGACGCTCAGGAGCAACTAGACAGAATCAATGCGATGATCGAACATCAATTGAAACGTGCTGCAACGGGTGCATCCGATACATGGAAGAAGCAAACATCAGTAAAACCCGTACTAGACTCAATACTCAACGCCATGACTAAAGTGTATCACGACAAGCACATTCAATTTTCCTCCGAATGTGGTGAGGAGGTTGCATTTCTTGGCGATAAAACGGACTTAATGGAAATTCTTGGTAATATTATAGATAACGCCTGTAAAGCATGTGGTTCCTTGGTCGATATAAAAGTAAGTGCACCTAAAAAGCGCCTACTAATCATAGAAGTAGAAGATGATGGCCCAGGCATTCCAGAGCATCGCCGCTCAGAGCTGCTGACCAGAGGTGCAAGATTAGACACCTATGAAGCTGGCCACGGCGTAGGAATGGCTATCGTATCTGATTTAGTTAAGTCATATCACGGCTTGATGCAAATCGGTACTTCCCAACATGGTGGCGCAAAATTTACGATAGAGTTTAACCATGAAAAGAATAATTAGCAGTCTACTGGTATCGGGATTAACCTTTTTTGTGATTGCAGACGACGATGTCACACTACAAGACTGTACGAAGTATGAGTCAACGCATCCGGAAAAAGCAAAAAAATTCCTCATGTGCCTGGATGGCAATATCAACTTACTTGAACGTCATCGTCAAACCTGGATCACTAAGTTATTGCTTGATACTAAAAAGTATCAAGCGGACACGGGTAATACTCAGATCTTGCCAATTATGGAACGTGCCCTTCGCAATCAGGAGGAATATATGGAAGATAGCTGCCGGTGGCGATACTTACTAGATATGCCAAACGCGACGCGCTCAGCGACGGCTTATAAAAATTGCAAAATTGCATTCTTAAAAGCCCACATCATTGAGCTGAAAAGCAGTAAAGTATTGAAAGAAGATTTGAATCTCTAGCCGCATTTTTGATTAGATTATTAGGTGGCAAGCCTTAATAACCTAAGCTTCAGCTAATAACGAGTAAAACGCTTAGAAAAGGAGCTGTTTGTAGCTCCTTTTTACTTGCGAGTCTCAGCGTTGTTAAGATGTTTTATTATCGGGTTGTTCTGAACCGAGAAGGATTGCAAGCCATTTACCTTCTTCACTGGTTTCAAGGGCAATTTTCACAACCATGGTAAGCGGCACGGAAAGCAGCATTCCCACAGTTCCTAGTAACCAGCCCCAAAAGATTAACGAGAGAAACACGACTAAAGTCGATAAACCTAACCCTCGACCCATAAACCTCGGCTCGATAATATTGCCCATTAAGGTATTAATACAAATGTAACCCACCGCGACAATACCACTCACCAATGGTCCTTGTGTCACTAAGGCCAATAAAACAGGCGGCACAGCCGCAATGATTGAACCTATGTTTGGAATATAGTTAAGCAAAAATGCAACTACGCCCCAAAGCACGAAGTAATCAACACCTAACGCCCATAAAAAAACAGCCGCTACGACACCTGTCGCCAATGACACAAGCGTTTTAATCGCCAAATAGCTATTGATAGAATCTAAAAATCTATCAATTTGCTGCATTTTCATCTCTGGATCGTCTAAGGCAAGATGCACTTTGTGGCCCAAGGAAGGCGCTTCAAAAAGCATGAAAACGACGATAAGCAGAATTAAAAAGCTATTTGCCATCACACCACCAAAGCCAGTTAACATATTGGTGGCCACATCGATTAGCTTATTTGGGTCTAGCATGCTAATAAGTTGCTGTTTATCCAATAAGATATTGTAGTTCGCGGCAGTACTGACCAACCAAACGAACTTTTCTTGTAAATCTTCTTTATAAGTTGGCAGCTGCTTGGAGAAATCATTGACTGATTGCCCAACAAGCCCACCAATACTTGCACCAATTAAAATCACTAGTGCAATAATCACCAGAATGGCCAGCCCTTTTGGTATTTTAAAACGGGCTAAAAATTTGAGCATAGGATTACAGATAATCGCAATAAATGCAGCTAATATAAACGGCACGACAATCTCAGACGCGAGCTTGATACCACCTAACACTAAAAATAGCGAGGCCAAAACCACCAGCGTTTTGTTAATTCCAGTCAGTGAAGACACAGTTCACTCCTTTTGCTTTTTTACCATTCTAAAACAAACCACCTATAATGAAAATGAGTGATCTAACTCCTTGCTAAAACGTAGGTTTATTTGATTACAATAAAGAGTATTGAGAATGAATATATTTATAACAGGCGCAACAGGATTAATTGGTAAAAAGCTATGCCAATTTTTAGTACACAGACATAATCTGATTGTACTGACCCGTTCGCCTTCAAAAGCTGCAAACCTATTACCAAGTGGGGTTAATTGCGTCACCGATACCGATGATGTCGACTTTAATGAGCTTGATGCGGTCATTAATCTTGCGGGTGAACCAATCGCCAGTGGCCGGTGGAGCAAAGAGAAAAAACAAGAGATCTACAATAGCCGGATAAAAATCACTGAGCAAATCGTTGCAGCGATAAATACTGCGACGTCAACGCCCAAGGTGTTTATTTCAGGTAGTGCAATAGGTTTTTATGGACGCCAACCGGATAACTTGACCATCACTGAAGATTTCAAGGATTACCATGATGAATTCTCTCATAGGCTGTGCAAAGATTGGGAAGATACCGCCTTTAGAGCCGAGTCAAGCCATACTAGAGTCTGCATCTTAAGAACAGGCATTGTGCTTTCAAAATCGGGAGGGGCTTTGGCAAAAATGTTGCCGCCTTTTCGGTTTGGCGTTGGCGGTCCGATTGGTTCTGGAAGACAGGTGATGTCTTGGATCCATATCGACGATATGATTCAGGCAATAATGTATCTACTTAAACATGACGAGATCTGCGGTGTTATTAATGCAACAGCCCCTAACCCAGTATCAAATAAGCAATTTTCTCAAGCCTTAGCACGCGCTATCTCACGCCCTTGCCTATTTACCGTACCACCGTTTGTCCTCAAATTGGCATATGGTGAAATGTCAGAATTGCTATTGTACGGCCAATGCGTCGTACCAAAAAAACTTCTCG
The DNA here is from genome assembly GCF_024124685.1 of Pseudoalteromonas sp. OANN1. Classification (NCBI taxonomy): domain Bacteria; kingdom Pseudomonadati; phylum Pseudomonadota; class Gammaproteobacteria; order Alteromonadales; family Pseudoalteromonadaceae; genus Pseudoalteromonas; species Pseudoalteromonas sp. OANN1. The sequence continues at coordinate 185,628 of NZ_JAMXSE010000005.1, read as the reverse complement.
ATGCAGGTTATCGATTCCGCCACGATCACATTGAAGGTGCCTTGAGCGCGCTTAACTTATAACTTTTGTGCAATACTTTCTTCTGGCGCTATATAGAGCTTTTCTCGCGTTAAGACTTTGTCCAGATAATGTTTGGTTTCATCATAAGGTAAACTTTTGTCTAGCGCCGCTAGTACGTTTTCTGGTGAGAGTGAATTAATGATCTTTGCCGCTTTTGTGATTGATCTTGAGTCATCAGCATTAAACACACGGGCAACATTGCCAGCACCCGTATTGTAAGCCGCAATGATGCAATACTTACGACTAAGTGGGTTATGTATTTTACTCAGGTAGCGTTTATCGAGAATATTCAGGTAAGCGGTCCCCGCTTCAATATTATTGTCCGTCACATATAAATAAGGCGCCGACATCGGTTCATCGCGATTGTACAACATACGATTCACATCAACACCCGCACTCGTCGGTACAATCTGCATCAAACCAAACGCAGGAATATGTGACTTTGCCATTGGGTTAAAGTGGCTTTCGGTATGCATAACCGCAAAAATTAAACTTGGCTCAATGTCAAAGCGCTTCGCTTGTGCATTCACTTGGCTAACATAACGTTCTGCTCGATGCTTGGAAAGTTCAGTCTGTTTGGGTAGCTTAAGCACGATTTCAGATACGACTGTTGCTTCACTTTTACCGGTATTACTTGCAGTTTCTAATAGCTTTTTAAGACGTTTTTGTTTTAACAGTTCAAGCTTTTTCTGTTGCGCTTGTTGTTGGGCCTCTGCTAATTTTGTATCTTCGCCGTCAATGATGGCCTCATCTGTCTGGCGTTCTATATAACGTTGCTGTTGTTCAAATTGGCTCTCTATTTGCTTTTTCGCTGCGATCAACGCTTTTGCACGAGCAGCGTTATCCACTTCACGTTTTGTTGTTTCACTTTGGTTTACCGCGAGCGTATCAGCATTAAATACATCAATTACTGCACGGTCTTTCGCGATAAATTCTTTATATAGGGCTTGAAGTTGAGCCTGCGATACCTTTTCATCTGCCGCATGCCTAATGCTTACGACCAGCTCATTGGCTTCAAAGTCGACAACCATTCTGGATGATAAATCATCACTGTAGGTGACAAATGCGGCTTGATCAGAAACAGTTATATCTCCCCACTGTTGGATCACGTTATCACGAAAGGCATCGTACTCTTCAAAATGCTCTTCGACATAATCAGCAAACTCACTTAATTGTTGGCGTTTATATTGCTCAAACTCGCTCAGCTCTTCATCACTAGGCTCGGAGGTTTGCCAACGTGACATTTTCTCTGACAGCTCTTCAAAAAGCTGGGCTTGACTCGCCACCGCACTTGGAATGGCACTTAACGCCATGACTAAAAATGAGTATACCGATTTGCGCATAGAGCGTTCCTTTCAAAAAATTAAAGCGTGAAACTCACGCTTTAATTAGTTAGCCTTGCAATTTCCTTCTCAAGATCTTTTTCCGCTTTGTAAGCTTTAAATTCTTGATATAAAAACTTTTCATCCTGAGGGTTTACACTACGCTTACTTTCTTTGATCAAATCTTTGAAAAGCTCTTTAGTCTGATCAGGTGATAACGTCGTCAATGCACAGAAATAGTCTTTACCAGAAATATCGATAACATCGGCCTTAACGATACGGGAGCCATTTAATGTTTGTTTAGTAAGTTGTTTGGATACAGAGCTAAAGGTTGCGCCTACCGTTGTATCATCGTTTGCATCTGTACGGTTCGCGAATGTCTTATCAAGGCCTTCGATGCGTGTTTCAATCTGTTGAGCAAGAGCAAGACGTGCATTTGCAACTGCCATTTTTTGATCGATTGAAATATTGCCCGAGTATTTCACACAATCTGCTGCCGCTATACCATCTTCGATTGTTGGATTGAGAACCCATTCTGGAATATTAACTCTTGGACTTGAAGCCGCATCGTCTTTACTTGAACTACAAGCCGATAGTATCCCTATAACGGCCATTGATATAAGTAGTTGTTTTGCTTTCATGTTGGGTTCCTTAATTGCCCTGATTACGGAATAAAATTTATCAAAAAAATCATTGATTAACAGTAATAAATTGTAAAAACGATTTTTAACAATTTAGCACTTTCAATTCAATTTTTTACTATTTAATTTATTGTTATATGATTGAACACAACAACACTGCCATTATAAGAACAAGTATGCAAGGAATGCGATTCCAAATTGATTTATATAACTTCATGATAAAACTCTTGATCTTTACGGGTTGCTTGATGCTGAGCGGCTGTAACTTGACCCCTAAAGCCAACAAGCAGGCCATAGAATACGCGGAGCAAGGAGATTTTATCTCAGCCCAACAGCGTATTGACTATGCCTATAAAAACTCATCTCGTGACGAGCTATTATATTATCTTGAATCCGGTATGTTAGCTCATTTACAACACCATTATGAATTAAGTAATCAACATCTTTCTCACGCCAAGGAAATCATTGAAGCCGCCTACACTGTCAGTATCAGCGACCAGCTTTTTTCCACTTTTACTGGTGCAAGTTACAAAAAATATACTGGCCGCGCTTTTCATAAACCCATGATCCATACATTAATGGCGCTTAATTATGTGTCGTTGGCAAACGCGTCGAAGGTAAACCGTGTTGCTTTGTATGACTCTGCACTGACAGAAATGCGCCAACTGGACTTATATCTCTCTCAATTACAGCAACAAACCGGAGGCTATGTAAGTCAACAAAAAGCTGGAAGTGATATTGAGCAAATTTTTAAAGCTATTTTTAATCAACCATTTATCAGCGGTGAACTTGAGTATAAAGACGATGCATTTGCACAGTATTTAAGTGGCGTTTTATATGAGCAACAAGGCGAGCTAGATAGTGCTCGGATCCAATATGAGCGAGCGGTGAGCGCATACAAAAATGGCTTTAGTAAACAATACAAACTAGGTCAATATGCAGGCCAACAAGCACAGCAAGATCTCAACAGAATGGTTGCAGACAAGGAAGAAAACTACTTCACATTAGTTCAAAGCTTAGGTGTATCACCGCAGCGCAAAGAGTTTAACCTTTATCTTAGACCTGATGAAGAGGCACAAGCGATAGTGATTACGCCGATTTATTGGGGGACAAAAGAAGAACGCCAAGCCCAGTTCGCATGGTTTAATTTAATGTTTGCTGATACCAGCTTGTTTGATCTCATTCAAAACTATGCAACAGGTGACTTTAGTGATGTTGTATTAGGCACTGTCACAAAACGCTTACCCCTTGGGGATAAATTATGGCAAAAAGCCGTAGACGAAGGGGTGATTGATGCACTCAAGTATGGCAGTAGAATCTCGGTTACTTACTTACAACCTCATAAAAACGATATCCAACGTGTTGCGCTTTTCGCTAACGGACAAAAACTTACAGAATTACACCCCTTTTATTCGGTAAACTTACTCACACTGTATGACGCGCTAGGTAATGCCAATATGGAAATTTACACCGCTATTTCTCGAGAAGTGTTAAAAGCAGTCACAGCAAGTAAAGCGATAAAGCAAGTTGGCATCCAGCAGAACTCGCTGTTGGCAGGGCTTGCTCAGCTAACATCATCTGTCACCAACGCCATTACAGCAGCGGCAGATACTAGACAATGGCAATCTTTACCAGGTGAAATTAGAGTGGCTCGAGTGAAATTACCCGAAAATACCACCCACCTGCAATTGCAAACCCAATTAAGGACTGGCAGAGTGATTAAACAGGATATACGGCTGAATCAAACAGCACCGTTGCTTAGCCACATTCGCACCTTCACCGGTGCAGCTGAACCAGAAAAACAAAATTATTTATCATCTTTAACTAACATGGACTGAATACATGAAGCCTAAATTTGCAGTTAAATTAGTTGTCCCAATGCTCATCGCGTCTAGCGCAGCGATGACGGGTTGTTCTTCAACAACCAAAGTGAGTCGCGTGGACACCAATGAAGAAATAGCGCTTTCAGATAAATGGAATGCCAAAGACTCTCAGTTAGTTGCTGAAGCAATGATAAGCGATATGCTCGGCTTCCCTTGGGTACGTGAACACCGTGCCAAAGAAGGCACTCGACCCGCTATCATTATTCAATCTGTTCGTAACAAGTCGCATCAGCATATTGCAGTTGACACTTTTTTGAATGACCTCAAGCGCGCCATATTGCGAAGCGGGCAAGCTGACTTCGTCGCAAACCGCTATGTACGAGATGAAATTCGTGAGGAAAGGCGAGACCAAGAGCTTAATTCAAGCCTCGAAACTCGTAATGAGATCGGCCAAGAGCAAGGTGCTGATTATGCACTATCCGGCACAATTAACTCATTTGTTGATGAACAAGGTGGAAGTCGAGTCACTTTCTACCAAGTAGATCTTCGATTAATAGACATGACGACTAACCGAGAGGTTTGGAATGGACAGAAGAAGATTCAAAAACTTCAAGAGCGCAGCGGGTATGGTTTCTAAACGTCTAGTATTACCTCTGTGTATTCTACTTAGTTTATCGGCCTGTCAGTCTACTAAGCAGGCTGTTGCAAAGGAAGAAAGCTTACCCACGTGGGCTACGCAGCAGCCGAGCTCCGATTATCTAGTGTATGGCGTTGGTTCAGCGAGTCATATTGTAGATAGGACGGAAGCCAAACTTGCTGCCCAAGAAGCAGCTAGATTGGCGATTGCCAAACAATTAAATGTGGAAATTGAAGGAACGACACAAGTTGCTCAAAGCCAGGCTAATGGCGATTTTTCGTATCGAGTGGATGAGATTTTATATTCTCGAGTCCCAAGCATACAATTACAGGGGATCAATATTGAGCAGGAGTTTTACTCCTCAGAGCAAAAAACGGCCTATGCCCTTGCCTCATTTAACAAGATTGAGTCGAGGATGCACGCTGAGCTTGATATTAGACAACTTGACGAAGAGATCAGTAACGCGACTATTTCGGCACTAACCAATTCAGAAAAACTAAAAGAAGCGATGGCAATTAAGCGACTAATCGCCAAAAGACGCAAAGCAAACGAATATCACAGGCAATTAGGTGGCGGCAGCATTGCCATACCAACCTCAGTGAGCAACAAAAACAAAATGCTGAATGATTTTATTCAGTCATTAACTTTTAGTATTTCATCAAAGTTTTGGGGACAGGAGTCTATCCGCAACCAGTTAGCCGAAAGCTTGACTAAGCAAGGTCTTACTGTTGTGGGTGAAAAACAAAGTGCAGACTTTCAAATTGACTTTCGCGTAGATTTCGAAGACGTAAAGAAAAACAGCACTTATTATGTTTTTGCCAACTCGAGTTTAACACTCATGGAAAACGATAAAGAAAAGGCGCATGTTTCTGCACAAATAAAAGCAGCGTCTAGTTTTGAAAACATGGCTAAGTCTAATGCTGAAGAAAAGTCAGCAAAGATGCTAAGCAAAAAGCTGACGATGTTAATCATTGATAGCAAAATCTAAAGTAAGGCCCTTTTTTATAGGGCCTTACTTATCTCTTCCTAAAATGACTTCACCACTTTAACGCTGCTATCTGCGGCTCCCGAAGACACAAACCCAATTAGGTTAGGGTTACTCGCAACGAGTTTAAGTACCTCAGCATCATCGGCGGCTTCTTTTGGCGGTGTCCCTTTTCCAGTAAATACTAATTTTGACCAATAAGCTTTAAGTTGACTTGATGACTTATTAAGTACCTTTTCATTAAACTCATCGGTTACCGTTGAGCCATCAGCCTGAGTTATCGGAAGTGCTTTAGAGCCATCGGAGAATGATTTTGATTTACCGATAAAAATTTGCTTAATTTCATTCTCATCAAGTGTAGAAGTATTGGCAGGGTTGACAATGACATCCACGGCTAGACAACTAAAAGCGCTGCAAAGTAGAGTAAGTAAAAACAATTTTTTCATGCTTCTCTCCTTAAAATACCATGTCGATGCCAATTGTAATGGCTTTACTATCACCCGCGACCGCTAAACCAACGGAGTTATCCTCCACCTCATCATACTGAATCTTGAAAGCAGCGGAGGAATGAAAATCCCAACGTACTCCAAACGAAGTCGTTTCATGGCTTTCGGCATCCTCGCCCTCGCCTTCAAAATCTGCGTAAGATACAAATGGCGTGATATTGTCAAAACGATAGCCCAATGTCAGCATCTTGGTATCTAGATTACCGTCCAAGTCCAACCGATTTAGCTCAGATAAAATAAAGAAATTTCCCCAGTCTGCATTTACTGCTAAACCATAAAACTTACCATCTCGCTCATCACTTCCCTCCCATAAGACAGGCTCTCCAGAACGATATCGCTGGTTGGTGTAGCGCATATGGGTTAAACGTACTTCAAGCCAGTCATTACTGGTTTGAATTACGCCGCCTAGTATGTCTTTCCAGATTTCTCTAGTTGGTTCTTGAAAGAAAAACTCGCTCAACAGCTTATTGTCATCATCGTCTTCTTTACCCGCGTAAATATTCCCGCTTAATGACCAATCGCCTATACTGCCGCTGTAGAGCATATTGACGCCATTATAATTAAAAATTTGCCAGGTGTAGTTGTCCGCGGGTGCACGCATCCAAATATAGGCGTAACCCACATCATAAAAGTCGGAATAATAGAATAGTGGTAAGCGTTTTTTACCTGCTTGGAAAGTCCAATTCTCATTAATCTCATAGGACAAATAAGCCCACTCAAACTTTGCATCAAAATCATCTGCGCCGCGCGCAACAATCTGACCAGTAACGCTTAAACCTTCGGTTAGATCAGCACTGAATTGAAGACCCATCAGTGTTTCAGGTTCAAATGAGATATCCTCGTCGTAAACACTGACGATAGGATAATCGGCGAGAAATATTGGATCGTTTATTCCAAATTGTGGAACACCACTTCCGCTCAACACCTTACCAGCATTGATACTTGCGAATCCGGAAAAGTTAACCTCTGCATGCCCTGAAAAACAGGCAAGGCAAAGGGTACAACCTAAAGCTAGTTTCATCTTCATTGTGATTCATCCCAATTGCTTGTTCTACAAGTACTACATTGCAAGTATAGTTAAATTTAAAAAAATGCTAGCAAAAGCAGCAAATTGATAAAAATATTTGCAGAAAAAGGGATGAAATAGGAACAAAAAGCAGCTTACGCTGCTTTTTAACAACTAAGATTCATCGTTATAATAACGTTCAATTTGGTCCTTCAAGTTAGGCGGTACACCTTTAATCGTAAGCGTATCAGTCGCAGCATCATAAATAACCCGCTCACCCAAATGCTTCCGTTCAAAGCCAACGCTTACTCCACCGCCAAGCCCAGAAAATTTCACCATACTTGTTACTGTCTTTTTATCGACAGGAAAGCTTTCTTCCAGCTCATAGCCCTGCTCTTTATAAAAGTCTTCAAACTTCACGTCTGCAGACTTCGAAAGCGTCTCGGACAGTGTATTAACATCTGCGTCCTCACCGCTTGAAACACAGTCGTTACAGTAATCAAAAATTTCCTTGCGGATGTCGTCTTTTTCAGACTTTTCAAATTGCTGTGTAGACAAATAATCCTCAACCGCGTGTAACATAGTTTGCGATTGCTGCTTTGGATCGATCCCCTCTTCACAACCAAGAAAATCTAAAAAGAAATCAGCAACTTTTCGACCCGCACGCCCCTTAATGAAGGAAATATAACGGTTTTCTTCTGCGGCCGTATCCCAAGCATCTAAATCGATTCTCGCAGCCAATTGCATACGTGAAATATCTAAGTGTTTTGCTGCGGATAAGTCTAAGTCTGAGGTAATTGTGTAATGTTCTTTAATATTAATCAGTGCAATCATAATAAAATTGCTGGCAACATACTGATAATGACAAAACACTAAATACCCAGTTTCATGAAATGCATATTTATTAAGCTCTTCTTTAAGCACATTGGTTGCTTCTTGGGTTAAATTCCAAAAGTTAAGCTCATTATTTCTATAACTCTGCATCGCAGACGCGACCAGACTGCTTTTTTCGCCGCTAAAAGCACAGAACCCTTTACCCGGTTTGCCATTGTAGGCATGATGCAATTGTTCAATGAAAACATTAACTTTGTCATTGATTTGCATTTCATCGTCACGTAGATGTATTTCGGTATCTTCGTCTTGTTTGTCTACATAGTGAACAACTAGTTTTTTTACCTCAACGCTCATCTTTGTTTTTCACGCCTCTAATGTTAAAATGTAAAAATTATTGCTTTTATAAATTGAACCAACTGATGCCTATCCAATCAAAGTATTCCAATAAACAAGTAGAAGAAATTGTTGACCAATTAGTTAATGTATTAAGCTCGCAAAACGCACCAGTTGATCTCAGCTTAATGTGTTTGGGTAATTCTATCACGCACATTCTAAAAGAACATGTTCCAGAGAGTAAGAGACAATCTGTTGCCGAAAATTTTGCCAAAGCACTTACACAATCAGTAAAGTAACGGAATGAATCTTACACCGCACAGCCCTTTTTCATCAAAAGCAAGTCAATTACTCAGCTGGGGACACTGGTTTACCTTTGCTAACATTGGCTTGGTTTTACTGATTAGCTCAGTTTATTTGTTCGCCGACAAAGCACCAAGTACCTTTGTCGGTTGGTTTTATATGCTGATCACGTGGATAAGCCATACCAGCTTTATCACTTTTTGTGCGTTTGTATTAACTATCTTTCCGCTTAGTTTAATATTCCCATACCCGCGACATATTCGCGGCATGGCTGCAATTATTGCCTCGGTTGGTATTGTGGTATTAACTGTGGATGCCTTTGTTTACCTACAACTTGGCTACCATATCAACCCAGCTTCGCTTTCCGATATTTTCGTTTTATTGTGGGAAACCTTAGTCGGATCATCCCTAGTTAATCTCATCATTACCATTGCAATGCTTGGACTGGTGCTGACTTTTGAACTACTTGCAGGCAATTATGCTTGGCGTCATTTAGCCGAGCTAAAATCCTATAAATTCCCGCGCTATGCGACTGGCACTATTGTTACCTGCTTTGCGCTCAGTCACAGCTTGCATATTTGGGCCGATGCGAATGCCTTTTTCGATATCACTAAGCAAGATAATGTATTACCTCTATCTTATCCAACAACCGCAAAGAGCTTACTCGCCAGACACGATTTACTTGATATCGAGCAGTATGAAGAAGCGCACTCACTAAGCATTGGTGATACGCATTCAAAATACAAAGCCCCTGTGATTTCGGCGGTATGCAAAGAAAAGAAAGATACCACAGAGCAACCTATCAACGTTTATGCTTACACAGATGAGGCGCTATTCCAAAAAACAGCAGCAGCACTTCAGAGCAACGGGAAAAATAACGTGTTCCGAATAGATTCTGTTTTACGCGCAGGAAATAGCAGCGATGCGCTATTCAGCCTGATTTACGGTCTACCGAGTTATTATAAAGAGTCTGTCCTGCTGCAGCAGCAAGTTCCGGTATGGTCAATTAATAATGACTTAATGAGTGTTAATACTAACGGCGAGTTCTCTTTTGTGCCTTCTCATCAAGCAAGTAAATTAACAATCATTGAAGTAAGTGACGAAATTGACATTGATAGCTCAAAGCCGTTCGTGGCAATTGATATTAGTGCACAGCAAGCGACGGTATTAACCAGTTCTGCGGTAACGAACATTGAGCTGTTTGCTCAGGCTTCTGGTCTTGTACAGCCCAATGACATCACCTACACCCTGTTAAGCTCTTATCTTGGCTGCGACCCCCTTGCTCAACAAAGTATGCTGGCATCGAACATAAAAACTCGCTCTCATGCAGAAGGCGTTAACTTTACCCAAGGTGTCTTAGTTGCCTTCAAAAAAGACAAAATCACCTTAGTCAATCAAGATGGCAGCTTCAAGCAGATGTCAGCAAAGGAAGGCTTTGTGTTAAACGGTAGTCTAGATATTCCATTTTTAATACAAAGTATTAAGACATTAAAAAAATTCACAGCCCCTGAAGCACAATAACCTTGAACAAAGTGGGATGTCATCTATGGTTAAGTAGATATTAACTGTTACAGCAAGGATGCCATATGCAATTGTATCTAAAACTACTTGTACTTATTTTTGTCTCTACTCATTGTTTCGCCACAACAACGGTAAAATACTTCAAATGCACGACCGACAGAGGCATCGTTTTTAGCCAATTTCCCTGCTCGGCCAATGCGACCCAGCATACGATAACTACATCCGATCCTAAAGCCTCAGCTCCCTCAAAACAGCACTATAAAACGCTAAATAATTTGGAACGTAACCAAATTGCGAAAAGGACAAAGCGTGCGCTCAGAGCCAAACACCATGAAAAAGCCGTGCTCAATCGCAAAAGAGATACCGCGGTTAGAGAGCAACAAGATAAGTTAACTAAACTGATGAATGAAGACAGGCGTAAAAAGGTCGTCAGACAAGTTAAAAAGGAAATAAAGGCCATTAATAAGGCACATGCTAAAGCGATTAAAAGCCTAGAGAAAGAGATTTCAAAATTAGAAAAGCAACTCAAAGAATATGAGTGATATAGCCGCTCAATTGCATGGATTGCCTTTTTGAGAATCGCACTTTAGCCAATGAGCATTCGCTATAATTATGCAAATGCCTTGACTGGTATTACCAGATGACTTTTCGAACATTACCTTGTAAAGTGAAACCACTCCGCGTGGATAATTTATGAGGGATGTAGATGCAAGCACAGCAGTTAGCAGAGCGAATTTTATCAGGTTTCCAAAACCACTATCACGCATTTGTAAAAATTACCAAACTGGCACCCATCGCTTTTGCTGCTCAAAATTGGGGAGAGATAGAACGAATAAGTAAAGCGAGGATCAGCCAATACGATAGCAAAGTTGATGAAACCGCACACAAGTTAATACAACTCTATGGCTCGACGCAACTGGATGAATCGCTATGGTATCAAGTAAAACAGGCTTACCTTGAGCGTCTTACCTTTCATCCTCAACCAGAGCTTGCTGAAACTTTCTATAATTCAGTTTTTTGTCGCCTCTTTCACCGCCGATATTACAATAGCGATTTCATTTTTGTTGAAACCCAGCTAGCTAACGCCACGTCACTCCCTGTAGAAGCTGAGTATCGAAGTTATTTCCCAGTCGTCAATGGCCTCAAGCCCACCATAAAAAGAATTATTGAACACATTGACTTTCATTGTGAATTTGAAGATTTAGATAGAGATATTCGACTACTCGTTAAGGCGTTTCTTAAACAAGCACCTAACACGCATCATCAAGCGCATTTAATGCGCTTCGATATCCTCAGCGCACCTTTCTATCGTAATAAAGGTGCCTATATTGTCGGCCGAGTGGTATCTAAATCTGGTGTACAGCCGTTTATCATTTCGGTATTACATGCACAAACTGGGGGCTTACTGATCGATGCGCTGCTTACCAATAGCTCACAAATGCGGGTGATTTTTGGTTTTGCGCGTGCTTACTTTTTAGTAGAGACCCATGCCCCATCTGCGCTAGTTAAGTTTTTAAATCAACTCATGCCAAATAAAACAAAAGCTGAACTTTATAACGCCATCGGCTTTCATAAGCAGGGGAAAACCGAATTTTATCGTGAGTTTTTACACCACTTAGCTAATTCCGAAGAACAATTTGAAGTCGCTCCAGGTACACCCGGTATGGTGATGATGGTATTCACTCTGCCAAGCTTTCCCTATGTTTTTAAAGTGATCCGTGACCAATTTCCAGAAAGTAAGCCATTTACAAAGACAACCGTTTTAGAGCGCTATCAACTGGTAAAACGCCACGATCGCGTAGGTAGAATGGCAGATACGATTGAATATTCCGATGTAGTGATCCCACTTGCACGTATTTCACCTGCCCTTTATCAGCTGTTGCTGGATTCTATCTCTCAAAGTATACGTATTGAGGGAGACAATATGGTGATAAAGCACTTGTATATTGAGCGCCGCATGACACCGCTCAACCTCTTTGTACAGCAAGCCGATGAAGAAACGTGCGAGCAAGTCATTAGAGATTATGGCTATGCGCTCAAAGAGATGCTCGCTGTAAACATTTTTCCAGGTGACATGCTGTTAAAAAACTTTGGCGTGAGTAAACACCATAGAGTTATCTTCTATGACTATGATGAGGTGCAATATCTCACGGAAATGAACTTTAGAGCGCTGCCAAAACAAGGGCTCGATAATATGTACGACTCTGGCGATATTTCCAGTGCACCGCAAGACGTCTTTCCTGAACAGTTGTGTACATTTGTTCTGACAAATCCTACACTAAAGGAAATGTTTCTGCGCCATCATGCTGATTTGGCTGAGGTGTTGTTTTGGCAGCAAGCACAACGAGATATTCGTGAGAAAGTCGTAAGACATATTTACCCTTATCCACATGATAATCGCTTTCTCCAAGATGCCAAAAAAGAAGAATAATATAAAGGAAAACTGAGTGAACATTAGTAAAATTGACCTTAACCTGCTGGTTTACCTCGATACCTTACTTCGAGAATGCAATGTAACACGCGCCGCAAATCAATTAAGTATTACCCAACCAGCAATGAGTAATGGTCTTAAGCGTCTCAGAAACCTCTTTAATGACCCTATTTTAGTACGCACCAGTGAAGGCATGGTGCCAACAGAGCGCGCGCTTGAGCTGCAGCCTGTGATCCGTGGCATACTCATGACTTTGGAAGAAACCTTAGCCCCTAACAGGGAGTTTGAGGCAGCGAGTAGTAATCGAGTATTTAGGATTATGGCCAGCGACTATGCTGCAAGTACGCTTGCGCCAAAACTTCTAACTAAACTTCATGAAGAAGCCCCAGATACAACCCTTGATATTCTCACCCCGAGTGATGTTACTTTTCATGATGTAGAAAATGGCAAGGTAGACATGGCAATTAACCGCTTCGAAAACCTACCGCAATCGTTTCACCACAAACGAATTTGGAAGGATAGTTTTTGCTGTCTGGTGAAATCCGATAACCCCGTTATTACCAACTTTACGCTTGATGCCTATTTAAAATCTCGCCATATTTGGGTAAGTAAAACTGGATTTGGCGTTGGGGTCGGAATGGATCCTGCAGATGTACAGAAGCTTGGCTGGGTTGACGAAGCGCTTGCACACTTTGGAAAACATAGAAACATCGCAACTTTTACACGTAATTATCATGTTGCAATTCATTTAGCAAAAGAGCAGAACTTAATCGCAACATTGCCGTCAAAAGCCGCGAATATCTATCGTGATGATCCGACCTTAGCGGTTCTGGAGCCGCCATTCCCTATTCCGCCGTTTGAGTTAGATATGATTTGGAGCCCGCTATTACACCGCGATGCGAGCCACATTTGGTTGAGACAAAAAATTGCCGAGGTAGCTGAAGAGCTAGCATAGCGATATAACTAAGCTTTGCTTTGGTGCGCTTTTTGAAATTGGTATCGCCAGCTAATTGAACTATCCTTTTATCTATATGCATAAAAGGTGCAATAGAGCATGGCGAAATTCTCTTATAGAGCAACGGTTGATAGTAAAGAGAAACTTATCCACGCAGCCGCATACGGGGAATGCGTGGAAGCCAATATTATTGAGATGTACAAAAATTTAGGGCTTGCACTTAAATCGAATCAGCTAAAGAGTTTAGTTATCGACGTATCTCAATTACATATCACCTACGATTACCCAAGCGTCCTAACCGTTTTACAAAAACTCAATCAATTTGTCGATGGGATCACTCTTGCTCGAGTTATCTCCCCCTCAGACACCAAAAGTGGATTAATTGAAGCATTTGCTGACAAGCACGGTTTAACGATTAAGAACTTCGAGAACTACAACGACGCAGTGGCTTGGGTACATACTGTGAATCCAAAAAATAATTAAGAATATTCAGAATAAAGTCATGATATCAGTGATATTATTTTCCGTTGGTCAATAACAAATGGCCAACCATAAGTAATACCAATTGAATTAATTCTCTAATCAATTTGAAGGGTGAAATAGCATATTAGCTTCGTTAAAAATTTCTCATTTAGAACAACTAAATAGCAAAATTTTTGCCTTGCTACTAAAGCTATTTCCCCGCTTCAAGATAGATCATTTACTTAATACAACTGGTATAATTTGTGAACAACCTTTATTTCATAATAGGGAACTATGGAACACTATATCTCAACGTTCATTTTTTTCTTTGCGGTCATCGACCCCATTGGCACTATACCGGTATTTATCGCAACTACCACAGGCTTTGATATCGCGACAAAACGAAAAATAGCGGTTAAAGCCACACTGGTTGCAGCCATTGTATTGCTATTTTTTATTATTGCAGGTGAAATCATTTTAAACGCAATTGGTACTCCCCTACCTGCATTCGCGATTGCCGGAGGCATCGTACTGTTCATCTTTGCCATGACAATGATTTTTGGCGAGGGTAAGCCAAGTGAAGAAATTAAGTTAGACAGTAAAGCATCCGACACCGCTATTTTCCCTTTAGCAATGCCTTCTATCGCAAGTCCTGGGGCTATGTTGGCAGCCGTTTTGCTTACCAAAAACAGCGAAAACAATGTATTTGAACAACTCCAAACCTCGATTATTATGCTCAGCGTATTGGCTATCGTGTTGATATTTTTACTGGTTGCGACAAAAATTCACCAATGGATTGGTGATAGTGGCGCAAGTATCGTCAGCCGAGTAATGGGACTTATCTTAGCTTCCGTTGCAGTATCTAGTGTATTGGCAGGTATTAAAGAGTATTTTATGTTGTGATAGAGAGTAACGAGAGGGTTAGCCCTCTCTTTCGATGTCATTGTTTCAAAATAAATTTCTTCACCGCTTTATTATGTTCAGTCAGTGTTTTCGAAAAGTGATGTCCACCATCTCCTGATGCAACAAAGTAAAAGTATTCGGTTGTTGCTGGATTAAGTGCCGCATGGATAGCAGCACGAGACGGCATTGCAATGGGTGTCGGTGGCAAGCCATCAATTCGATAAGTGTTATATGGCGTCTTTTCACGGATATCTTCACGTTTAATATCACCATCAAAGTGCTCACCAATACCATAAATAATGGTTGGATCTGTCTGTAAACGCATACCTTTACGTAAGCGATTGATAAAAACGGAGGCTACTTTATCTCTTTCTGCAACTAC
Organism: Pseudoalteromonas sp. OANN1; assembly: GCF_024124685.1. Lineage (NCBI taxonomy): Bacteria > Pseudomonadati > Pseudomonadota > Gammaproteobacteria > Alteromonadales > Pseudoalteromonadaceae > Pseudoalteromonas > Pseudoalteromonas sp. OANN1. The sequence continues at coordinate 170,524 of NZ_JAMXSE010000005.1, read as the reverse complement.
GCCCGTTTCTTTCTCAATAATCGAAGCCAAGATCAAGGCTTCATAAGGCGTGTTTAAAGGAAGATCAGGCATTCTATTTTGCCATTCCTTTTCAAGCACACTCTGCATTTTGGTATGAGCACGTTTAAGTAAGCGCAGCGCTGAGTCATTTCCATGATAGTGGTAGGTATCAGGGTACAACCACCCTTCAGCTGAACTCTGCGATATATTCAGTTGTGCTGTCAGCTTATCAATGTCTTGCTTTAAGTAGGGGGCACTGAGGAGCTTGTTTTTGACTTCCCAAATGGGCATCCCTTCAATGATTGTAAAGCTAAAGTTGTGTTGATCCCCGCGACTAATCTTGCTGATGGCATCAAGCACAGTTAACCCTTTAAGATCGTAAAAGCCCGCTTGTAACGCGAATAATTTAGGCTCTACCTTACTATAAAGTTGGTAAGGAAAGCAGCTAGATAATGCCCCGCTACGCTGCCATAGATGACATAGCTGATTAAATGTTTGCCCAGCCTTTATCTCAACTAATGCCTCAGAGATATTAAGTGGTTCAAATTTAACCTTATTTATTTGTTGAGATAACCACCATGACGCTGCTGCTATCAAAAATGCGACTATGATAAACAGTTTTTTCATTTATATTACTTCCCTTAAAATCGCCTTTTCAAATCATGTAAGTCGGCGATATCGAAATGTTTATTCTCAATTCTTACTACGGGTACCAACTGCATTAAACTATTACAAATAAAGACACCATCAGCTGCTTTTAACTCGTCAAAAGCAATATTTTTGACCCTAATATCGTGCTTACTTTCAAGTGCGGTTAAAAACACACCTTTAATGCCTGAGCCACTAAGATCTGGCGTATATAGATTGTTTTCTTTAATCATGATGATATTTGCCGCTGACGCTTCAATCACCCTATCATTGATATCCGTCACAATGACATCGTCGCAAACCAATGTCTGTGCATCTTGTTTAATAAGTACTTGTTCTAACCGATTCAGTGTCTTTAATCCGGCTAATAACGGCTGAATACCCAGTTTAACTCGGCTTAATCCGACCTCAATCCCATTCTGCTGCCAAGTTGTATAGTGTGAAGGATAAGGTAACACCTGAATACTCACACTCGGCTGAGGCGTCTCAGGAGCTTGGTAACCTCGACCCCCTTCCCCTCGAGTAATAAGGATCTTCAGAACTGCTGCCGCTTTATCTTTAACTTGCTCTTGAACCAAAAACTCGATTTCGTCTAGTCGTAACTCAGGAAAGCCCAATCGCTGCTGACATTCCACCAGTCGATTTCTATGAAGTGGCCACAAATCAACATTTCCATCACGGACTAACGCAGTGGTAAAAAAGCCATCGCCATAAGCCAATCCTCTGTCAGTGTTAGAAAAAAGCTGTTGATTATCCACATCACTTTCCTTTTTAAGGGTTTCCAAAACATAAAAAAACTCGGCAATGCCGAGCTTTTTTATCATAACCTACTTTGCTATCAGATTACTAAGGCTAATCTACACCTTTTTAAATAGCAACGAACCGTTTGTTCCACCGAAACCAAACGAGTTACACAAAGTGTACTCTAGTTTCGCATCACGGGCAGTATGAGGCACATAATCTAAATCACAGCCTTCATCTGGGTTATCCAAGTTAATGGTCGGCGTTACTTTTTGGTCTTGCAGCGCAAGAATCGAAATAATAGATTCAACTGAACCCGCAGCACCAAGTAAGTGACCCATCATTGATTTAGACGAACTCACCATTACATCTTTTGCCGCAGAACCAAACACCGACTTAACAGCATGCGTCTCTGCAACGTCACCCGCTGGAGTGGAAGTGCCGTGTGCGTTGATATAGCCAACCTGCTCTGCATTGATCCCTGCGTCGTTCAATGCATTAACCATGGCCTGTGCAGCGCCAGCACCATTTTCTGGTGGTGATGTCATGTGGTATGCATCACCACTCATACCAAAGCCAACTAGTTCAGCGTAGATCTTCGCACCGCGTGCTTTCGCATGCTCATACTCTTCTAGTACGATCACACCGGCTCCATCAGCTAGCACAAAACCGTCACGGTCTTTATCCCAAGGGCGAGAAGCCGCTTGCGGATCATCGTTACGCGTAGAAAGCGCACGAGCCGCGCTAAAACCGCCCATACCAATTGGGGTTGACGCTTTTTCAGCACCACCGGCTACCATCGCATCTGCATCGCCGTATGCAATCATACGGGCCGCATGACCAATATTATGAAGGCCAGTTGTACATGCAGTCACAATCGAAATATTTGGACCTCTCAAGCCATGCATGATGGACAAGTGACCAGAGATCATATTGATAATGGTAGAAGGAACGTAAAACGGAGAAAGCTTGCGTGGACCGCTATTTAATAGCTTGACGTGGTTTTCTTCAATTAGCGTCAAGCCACCGATACCAGAGCCGATGGCTACACCAACTCTAGCGGCATTCTCTTCGTTAACTTCAAGACCTGAGTCTTTTAAAGCCTGTACACCTGCAGCGATACCATACTGGATGAAGACATCCATTTTTTTAGCATCTTTAGGGGAAATGTACTCAGTGACATCAAAGTCGTTAACTAAACCAGCAAACTTAGTTCCGAAACCTTCTGTGTCAAAATGCGTGATATTGCGAATGCCACTACGGCCTTCTAATAAGCCCTGCCAGGTAGATGCAACATCATTACCCAGCGGCGTCAACATACCTAAGCCAGTTACTACGACTCGACGTTTAGCCACGGTGTCCTCCAAAAAGGGATTATTATAATAATTGGGGGGTCTAGAAAGAGTTAGGGCAGCGAGTGCTGCCCTAATAGAAAAGCTAGTTACTCAGCGTGAGCAGTAACGTAGTCGATAGCTGCCTGAACAGTAGTGATTTTCTCAGCTTCTTCATCAGGGATCTCTGTATCGAACTCTTCTTCTAGCGCCATTACAAGCTCAACAGTGTCTAGAGAGTCAGCACCTAAATCATCAACGAAAGACGCTTCTGATTTAACTTCTTCTTCTTTAACACCTAGTTGTTCAACAATAATTTTCTTTACGCGTTCTTGGATGTCGCTCATTCTTCTTTCCTTTATTTAAACGCTACTGCGTTAATTTTCAGATTGCGGCGCAGTTTACGACGCATCATTCTGGGATTCAAGGATTGACCCGTACTTTTTTTTCTGGTCAAACCTGTTACAAAGCTTTGGATCTTTTTATCGCCTATTTTCGCGACGATTTCAAGTACGTTGTCGACAAGATCACAAAAATTTCAATTGATTTGTGATCTTAGCGGGTTAAACCATGTACATCGCACCATTTACGTGCAAAGTTTCACCAGAAACATAAGCTGCCGCATCTGATGCTAAATAAACCACAGCCGCTGCGATTTCTTCAGGCTGACCTAAACGACCTGCTGGTACATTTGCCAAAGTCGCTGCTTTTTGCTCATCAGTTAGCTCATCCGTCATGTCTGTCTGAATGAAGCCAGGTGCTACAGTATTTACCGTAATACCACGAGATGCAACCTCACGCGCCAATGATTTTGTAAAACCAATTACACCCGCTTTTGCAGCAGCATAGTTAGCTTGACCCGCATTACCCATAGTGCCCACTACTGAGCCAATGTTAATGATACGGCCATTTTTCTTCTTCATCATTGGACGAAGTACCGCTTTTGATAAGCGGAAAATGGATGACAAGTTAGTATCGATGATGTCATCCCACTCTTGATCTTTCATGCGCATCAGCAAGTTATCGCGTGTGATACCAGCATTGTTTACCAACACATCAATATCACCTAAATCTGCTTTGATTGCATCCAAAGTTGCTGTGATTGAGTCGGCATCTGTCACGTTTAGCGCATAACCTTTACCATTTTCGCCTAGATACTCTGAGATACGCTCTGCACCAGACTCACTCGTTGCAGTACCCGCAACTTTTGCACCTTGCGCTACTAAGGCGTTAGCGATTGCTTTACCAATACCACGGCTAGCACCCGTTACTAGTACAACTTTTCCTTCTAAAGAAAATAAATTACTCATAATGCTCTCGTTATTATTCTGCTGCAGCAATGGCAGCTAAATCATTTACCGACACACACGACACTGAGCGGTCGATGCGTTTCACAAGACCCGAAATCACTTTACCAGGGCCGAACTCAAAAGTTGTTGTAACACCTTCTTTCGCAACCGCTTGTACAGTTTCAGTCCATCTTACTGGACTATAAAGCTGACGAATAAGCGCATCTTTTATTGCTGCAGCATCTTTTGCAACAGCAACGTCAACATTGTTGATCACATCAAACTTTGGCTCTGAAAATGCAAGTGCTTCAAGATCTTTCGCTAATTTATCAGCCGCAGGTTTCATTAATGCACAATGAGAAGGAACGCTAACTGCAAGTGGTAATGCGCGCTTAGCTCCTGCTTCTTTACACGCTTCAGAAGCTCGATTTACTGCTTCGACGTGACCCGCAATCACCACTTGACCTGGTGAGTTGTAGTTTACCGGCGAAACAACATCCCCCTGTGCAGATTCGGCACAAACTTTAGCAATCACGTCATCATCTAAACCAATAATTGCCGCCATTGAACCCGTACCAGCAGGAACTGCTTCTTGCATGTATAAACCACGTTTTTCCACTAATTTAACGGCATCAGCAAGGGTTAATACTTCTGCACATACCAATGCAGAGTATTCACCTAGACTATGGCCAGCTAGTGTCAGTTCAGCTTCAACACCTTTCTCTTGCCACGCTCTAAAGATAGCGACACTTGCGGTTAATAATGCCGGTTGAGTACGGTGCGTTTGGTTTAATTCTTCTTCAGGACCGTTTAGCACAAGTTCGGCTAAATCGTAGCCTAGTGCTTCTGACGCTTCAGCGAAAGTCGCTTTAACGATATCAGAAGATGCTAATAATTCAGATAACATGCCCACGCTTTGTGAGCCCTGTCCTGGGAAAAATAATGCGATTTTTTGTGACATATTGTGCTCTTATTTTCTCTGTTGTCGCCACGTCCTCATGTCACTTAGCAGTGTTAGGGATGCGGACCTGACGGTTGTTTTTCTGTGTCGACCTGAGCAAACACCGCTTGGATCTTTTCAGGGATCTTGCGTTGTACTTCTTGCGCAGCTTCTTCAATCGCGGCTAAAAATGCCTTCGTTGTGGCATTTCCGTGACTTTTCACAACAATACCGCGCAATCCTACCAGACTTGCGCCGTTATACTGGTCGGGGTTCACCCTTCTATACAATTTTTTTATAACGGGTCGAAGTAAAAAGGCCAACGCTTTATAAAAAAAGTGCTTTTTTAACGCTTTGCTAAACTTATGCATGATGAGTTTGGCAATCCCTTCACAGGTTTTCAAGGCGACGTTACCGACAAATCCCTCACATACAATTACATCGGCTTTGCCAGAGAACATATCGCTCCCCTCACAATAGCCTTGATAATTAATAACAGATGAGGATTTCATTAATTTTGCAGCTTGCTTGATACCATCATGGCCTTTGATTTCTTCAGAGCCAATGTTTAACAAACACACTTTAGGTGAAGGAATATTTAAAGCCTCTCCAGCTACGATTGAGCCCATAATACCAAACTGATAGAGGGTTTCAGGATCACAATGCACATTCGCACCAAGATCAAGCAAATAAACGGGCTGCTTTTTCTCTGTTGGAACGGCTGAAATTAATGCGGGACGCTTGATGCCAGGCAACATTTTTAACACATAGTGGGCCATAAAAAAGAGCGCACCTGTATTTCCTGAACTAACACAAGCCTGCGCTTCGCCAGATTTCACCAAATCAAGCGCAATACGCATTGAGGACTGCTTTTTATTTCTAAGTGCAGAGGCAGGTTCACAACCGTTAGTGACGACTTCTTTACAGTGTTTAATTTTGAGTCTTGGATGATCCAGCATATTTGCTTTAGTCAAAGCACTTTCAATAACTTGCTGATTACCACAGAGGATTAAATTTAGATTTGGGTGCTTAAGCACAGCAGCGATAGCTGCGGGGATAGATGAACGGGGGCCGTAATCGCCCCCCATCATATCTAACGCAATGGTTAGATCGGTCAGCATAAAGTAATCTCTTACTTAGAAATTACTTTAACGCCTTTGTAGTAACCGTCAGCAGTCACGTGGTGACGACGATGAGTCTCGCCAGAAACCTGATCTACAGTTAGAGCTGGTCCACTGATCGCATCGTGTGAACGACGCATACCACGACGTGCGCGTGACTTCTTGCTTTTTTGTACCGCCATTAGCCTTCTCCTAAGAATCTTTCTTAAGTTGTTTCAAAATTTCAAATGGATTTGGTTTGCTATCTTCTGCTTCAATTTCACCAAAGCTCTTTGGCTTATCAGAATAAGAGCATAGTGCTTCATCATGCGTCGGGACTATCGGAATTGCGAGTAATAGTTCATCTTCGACGATCTGTCTTAGATTAACCTCACCCTCTTCATCCAGTTCCAACACATCATAACGCTCGGGAAGATCATCCGACTCTGCACCTAATCCGACTGGCGAATACGCAAAGTCTTGTTCCAAATCCAACCCTAATTCATCATTACAACGCTGACATACAACAGTTAGATGGGCTCGGACTTTGCCTTGCACAACAACCAAACCTTGTTCGTCGATGTTGAAATGAATGTCTACCGCTATTTCACTATTTTGATCACGCACAACTTGCTGCAATCGAGAAAGTTCTTCAAGCATTACAACACCGTCATAAGATGCTCGACGTTGCGCTGCTCTGCATGGATCAATAGTGATGGGAATTTTCACCTTTTGCATAGGGGCTGCATCATATAGATAGTTACTGTGTTAGTCAAAGTAAAAATACACTTTCCCTTTGTTTTTCGCGTTATTGCGCATTATCCTGTTGGCAATGTTGTCACAAATATAAAAATCTCATGAAAACGCCCCTTATTCTAGCCTCAAGTTCGCCATTTAGGCAGTCAATTTTGAAAAAATTAATGCTTCCTTTTGCATCTTTTTCACCGGATGTAGACGAGCAAGCACTCGAAGGTGAATCAGCACAGCAACTTGTTGCACGATTGAGCGAATCAAAAGCCAAAGCAGCAATAGCAAAATATCAACAAGGTGTGGTGATTGGTTCAGACCAAGTTGCGCTATTCAACGGTGAGATCCTAGGAAAGCCACATAATAAAGAAAACGCGATTAAGCAACTAAGCCTATTTAGCAATAATCGCGTGACTTTTTTGACTGGTTTAACCGTTTTTGACATAGAAAGCGGCAAAACGGTCACTGAAGTGGTACCGTTTCATGTTTACTTTCGCCAACTTACCCAAACACAGATCAGTAACTATTGTGATGCGGAAACACCTTACGACTGTGCTGGAAGCTTTAAAAGCGAAGGATTAGGGATCTGTCTGTTTGATAAGCTTGAAGGAGAAGACCCCAATACCCTGATTGGCCTTCCCCTTATTCAACTCACTAAAGCACTGCTCACGTTTGATATTGATGTGCTCGCCGAGCAATCAGGCCAACAATAGGTTAGACAAGTCATGATAGTTATCGCAAATATGGGCAGCCGACGTTTGCGATAGCTGCTCTCTTGTTGCAACACCCATAGTGACGCCGATCGCGTCAATGCCTGCATTTTTCGCTAAATTCATATCAATAATCGTATCGCCTACCATGACAGCCTCTGTAGCTTCCACATTTAGTTCAGCCAAAATCTGAAGCAACATATCGGGATGCGGTTTAGACTCCGCCTCACATGCTGTCCGTGTCGTAACGAAAATATCACTCAACCCGCTTTCTGCCATCAGGCGGTCAAGTCCTATTCGGCTTTTTCCTGTTGCAACCGCAACTTTGATACCACTGCCATGTAATTGCTTTAAAAGCGTTTCAGCACCTTCAAATAGAGGCGCTGGGGTTTTGTCTTGATGCTTATAGATATATTTATAAGCCGCAATTAAAGACGCTAATTTGTCTTCATGATTTGGAAAAAGTGTCAGTATCGCTTTATCGAGAGACAGGCCGATAATACTTTTCGCCGCTTCGTTACTGACGGGTGCAATTCCACAAGATTCAGCAGCCAAATGAATGGTATTTACGATTTTTGGCACAGAGTCCATGACGGTGCCATCCCAGTCGAAAATCACACACTTGTACTGCATGTTACTTCCTTAATTTAACTAAGCATGCTTCCAAAGCCCCATCCAATGGTGCCTCTACATGGTGTGTCGTTTCTGTTTTCGGGTGCATAAATCTGAGTTCTTTAGCATGCAAAAACAGCCTATTTAATCCCACTTCACGCATTTTGGCATCAAACACCTGATCGCCATACTTATCATCACACGCAATCGGATGTCCTTTACATTGAGTATGCACTCGGATCTGGTGCGTTCTACCTGTTACTGGTGACGCCTGCACTAAAGTTGCGGACTCAAAACGCTCGACGACTCTAAAACGAGTATGAGAAGGCTTGCCTTGCTCATGATCCACTCGCACCACTCGCTCACCTGACTTTAAGGTATTTTTACGTAGCGGTTCGGTGACATTTTTATGTTTGGCATCCCATTGCCCTGAAACCAGCGCAAGGTAATTTTTCTCCATGGTCTTTTCTCTTAGCTGCTCATGAAGTCCTTTAAGCACAGCGCGGCGCTTTGAAATCAACAAACAACCCGACGTGTCGCGGTCCAAACGGTGCACCAACTCCAAGCTTTGCTCTTGTGGGCGTAATGCTCTTAATGCTTCAATTAAGCCATAGCTTAAGCCGCTGCCACCATGTACCGCCATACCGGCTGGCTTATTTATAACTATCAGATACTTATCTTCATAAAGAATGGCATCTTCTAGGTTTGCGACTTTATCTAGGTTTTTAGGCACAAACTCTGTTTTCTCTGCAACACGCACAGGTGGGATACGGATTTCATCATTGATCTGTAGTTTATATACAGGCTTCACCCGCTTTTTATTTACGCGCACTTCCCCTTTGCGAAGAATTTTATATACGGCGCTTTTTGGCACCCCTTTCAAATGCGTAACTAAAAAGTTATCGATCCTTTGGCCTTCTTGGTCTTCAGTCACGGTAACGAAGCTAACTTGTAATGCGGGTTTCTCTGACATTGCCTAATCACTGATTTGAGTAATAATTTAGTTGCTATCTCGACATTATTAGTGGGATAATCAGGCCGCAAATTTTTGCGAGGTGCTTTTTATCGCAAAAACAATGTCGTGATGCACATCTTGGATGGCAGATCATACAGATTAGAGCTAATATTTCCAAAGCTTTTATCATGCATCTAAGATAAACACGTGCGAACAGTCAGTGCGAAGCGCGTAATATTTCGTTTAATGACTGGACACGATGAACAAACCAAAAAGCAAGAAATTAAAATTTGTCTGATACGTTTACCACAGTTGCAGTAATACCCGTGCATAGCAGGCCGCAACTCGTGAATAATCACAAAGCAATCAAGTCAAAAGATGGTGATAGCCAAGCTTGGCAAACCAAGCTCAACTTACCCCGTGCATGACTACTTTGTGAAACGAATAAACGTGCAAAAAGCGAACGATGGATCAGTGATTTTACCCTGATTTAAAGCGGAAACTGTGAATATGTTCCCTTTCCCCCAGTCGTGAGACTGCATCATTTAATAGGAACATCCAAGGCGTAGCACGCTGTCGCTGGCAAGACGTATCAGGCGCTGTAAATAATTAAGTAGAGAATTACAATATGAAACGTATGCTGATCAATGCAACGCAGCAAGAAGAAATGCGCGTGGCACTGGTTGACGGCCAGCGTCTATACGATCTAGATATAGAAAGCCCTGGTCACGAACAGAAAAAAGCCAATATCTATAAGGGTAAAATTACCCGTATCGAACCATCCCTAGAAGCCGCATTTGTTGATTATGGCGCCGAGCGTCACGGATTCCTTCCTTTAAAAGAAATCGCTAAAACGTATTTCCCTGATGGTTATACATTCAATGGTCGCCCTAACATCAAAGACGTGATCAAAGAAGGTCAAGAAGTCATCGTTCAGGTTGATAAAGAAGAACGTGGTCAAAAAGGCGCGGCACTCACAACGTTTATCAGCGTCGCTGGTAGTTACTTGGTATTAATGCCTAATAACCCAAGAGCTGGCGGTATTTCACGTCGTATCGAAGGTGACGAGCGCATTGAGCTAAAAGAAGCATTGAGTCGCTTAAACGTACCTAAAGGTATGGGTCTTATCGTTCGCACCGCGGGCGTAGGTAAATCTTTCGAAGAACTAGAGTACGATCTTAAGGCGCTACTTGTTCATTGGGACGCAATCCAAAATGCGGCAAATAGCGGTAAAGCACCTTTCTTAATTCACCAAGAAAGTAACGTTATCTTCCGTGCAATTCGCGATTATTTACGTCGTGATATCGGTGAGATCCTAATTGATAAACCGCGTGTTTTTGAAGAAGCGAAGGCGCATATCGAGCGTTTCCGTCCAGATTTCATCAATCGTGTTAAGCTTTATCAAAACGATGTGCCGTTATTTACGCATTATCAAATTGAGAGTCAGATTGAGTCAGCTTTCCAGCGTGAAGTGCGTTTGCCTTCAGGTGGTTCTATCGTCATTGATCCAACAGAAGCACTCACTTCTATCGATATCAACTCGTCAAAAGCGACAAAAGGTGGCGATATAGAAGAGACGGCGCTGAACACTAACTTAGAAGCGGCTGACGAGATTGCGCGCCAGTTACGTTTACGTGACTTAGGTGGACTAATCGTTATCGACTTTATCGATATGACTCCGCCTCGCCATCAACGTGAAGTAGAGAACCGCTTGAAAGAAGCCGTTCGTACTGACCGTGCTCGCGTGCAAATCGGTAAGATTTCTCGTTTCGGCCTGTTAGAAATGTCGCGTCAACGTTTGCGTCCGTCGTTAGGTGAAGCGAGCCAGCATACGTGCCCACGCTGTGACGGCCAAGGCACCATTCGCTCAAACGAATCCATTGCTTTGTCTATCTTGCGTCTAATCGAAGAAGAAGCGATCAAAGATAATACCGCTCAGGTCAACGCCCAAGTGCCTGTCGCTGTTGGTGCTTATCTGTTAAATGAAAAGCGTCGTTCTGTGCAACGCATCGAAAAGCGCCATGAGTGCCACGTTGTTATCATTCCTAACCAACATCTAGAAACACCGCACTATGAAGTGGTTAGATTGCGTAAAGATGAAACAACAGAAGCAGCAAGCTATGAGCAGATCATCGCGCCTGAGCCTGAAGTCGTTGAAATTGCTCGAGCTCAAGCGATTGTGAAAGAGGAGCCAGTGTTAAAAGGTGTCGTTATGCCTGATGCACCAGCGCCTGCGCCAGCCCCTACTCCAACTCAAGCTGCAAAACCACAAGCACGTAAGCCACAAGCACAACCAGCTCAAAACGGCACCAGCCTGTTTGCAAAGATTGGTCAATGGTTCAAGAGCCTATTTGCTAGTGACAGCGATAACAAAGAAGAAAACAAATCTTCTGAAGAAAAATCATCACGCGATAACAACCGTGATAATCGCCGTCGCAATAATAACAATCGTCGTCGTAACAATAACCGCCGTCGTAACGATCAACAAAAAGAAACAACGGTTGAATCGAAAGACGAAAACAACGGTAACGAGCAACGTGGTGATAACCGCAAACGCCGTCGTCCAAATAACAGAAAGCGCCAAGATCAGGACAAAGCAAACCGTCCGGCTAAGGAATCTGTAAACGATAACGTTGAAGCGGTCGAGGCTAACGACGCGCCAGTTAAAGAAGCGACAGTAAAACCACGCAGACAAAGACGTAATCTTCGCAAGAAGGTACGTGTGGAAGAAACCAACGCACAGGATACTAACACATCAGAGCAAGCTAGCACTGAAGAAGTGAAAGTAGAAGCAAAGCCGCTTGAACAACCAGCGAAAACGGCGGCTGAGCCTAAAGCTGAACAAAAGCCGAGGCAAAGAAAAGCGAAACCTGTCGCGGATAAGTCAGAGCAAGAGTCTGCAACGAACGAACAAGTAGCTGCACCTTCTGAACAAGCTGACGTACACGCTCAAGCAAAGCAGCAAGAAACTGCTAACACTGAGCGCCACGAACAAAACGATGTTACCGAGGTGGTATCTGCTGAACTTTCAGAATCGCAAATTGATGATGAAAATAAAGAAGGCCGCACTCGCTCTAGACGTTCTCCGCGTCATCTGAGAGCAGCTGGTCAACGTCGCCGTCGTCAGGATACGCCTGAAAAAGGTCAAGCTGCTGCATTTGTGCCCGTTGCAGATCAAGCCGCTGCAGAATACGAAGCAGAGCTAAAAGCAAAATCTTCTTTTGACACTGACGTTCAAGAAGGTGTACAGCAAGAAGCAAGTACGATTGAGACTCAGTCGTCACCTGAAACGGTAACTGAAGATAATGCACCAGCGGCAGAAGCGACTGTTTCTGAGACGCACACTGATGCAGAGCAAGATGTCGCAGCTAAGCCAGCCGAAGCACCGGTTGACGAAAATGAAGCACAAGAAATAGAGCCTGCAAACGAAGTTGAGGCAACCACAGCTGAAGCACCAATGCAACAAGCTGCACAGCCCGAAACGTCTGCAAGCGCTGACGAAGTAGTCGCAGAAGAAGTAGAAGCTGCACAGCCAGAAGAAGCAAAAGTGGTTAAAGCTGAGCCAATCGCTGACACAGTAGAGACTGAACAAGTTGAAACTGCGAAGGCTGAAGATGAAGCTGAAACTGCAATTGTAGAAGAAACTCAGGCTTCTGACACTGAGGCAACACCTGAAGTTCAGGAGCCAGCAGTCGAGGCACAGGCAACAGAAGCGGTTGTGGAAACAACAGCAGTTGAAGCAGTTACTGAATCTTCAACTGAAGAGACTCCAGCCGCTAACGCTATTGAGGCACCTACTCAACAGGTAGTAAACGGCAACTCTGTACAAAGCCGTGTACGCTTCAACCAAACGGCTGCAGCGCCAATGACAAAAGCACAAAGCGTGATTGAGGATGTCGTGGTAGAAACACCGTCTGCGATGCCACATGAACAGCGTCAGGCTGTGGCGAATAGCGGCTTGGGTGTTGGCTCTAAGTCACCAACAGGCAGAGCAAGCGCCGACATGGCCTCTCCTGCTCAGGTTGACTAAGCAGTAATTGAAAAGCCAGTCTCTTAAGACTGGCTTTTTTGTGTCCGAATTTTACTGAGCAGACAAATGGTAATACCAGTCCTTCGTAGCACTCCGTGCTATTTATCAGTAGAATGCCGTCAATTCTTTGATCGTTAAAGTCAAAAGTATGATCACACTTAAGAGATTTAAAAACGCCTCTTTAAAAGGTGACCTATTCGGTGGTGTAACCACTGCGATTATTTCTTTACCACTCGCACTCGCTTTTGGTGTTGCCTCTGGTGCTGGCGCAGAAGCTGGGATGTGGGGCGCAATTTTGGTTGGCTTATTTGCCGCACTGTTCGGTGGTTCAACCTCCCTCATTTCTGAACCAACCGGCCCAATGACTGTTATCATGACAGCAGTACTCACCGCCATGATGAGCAAGTATCCCGAAAATGGTCTTGCGATGGGCTTTACTGTTGTCATGATGGCAGGTGCTTTTCAGGTTTTACTCGGTACGCTCAAGTTAGGTAAATACGTTACCTTGATGCCTTACAGCGTCATCTCCGGATTTATGTCTGGTATTGGTGTTATCCTCATTATTTTGCAGCTTGCTCCTTTACTTGGACACCAAGCGCCTGCAGGTGGTGTTATTGGCACTTTATCTAACTTGCCCAGCCTGCTGATGGACTTACACTTTTCTGAGTTGTTCCTCGGGGTGATCACACTTGCAATCTTATTCAAAATGCCAAGTAAGTGGCGTCAATACGTCCCCGCTCAGCTGGTCGCACTCGTCGCCGTTACACTGCTTTCAATCATTATTTTTGATACAGATAGTATTCGCCGCATCGGTGAAATTCCAAGTGGCCTACCAAGTATTATGTTTCCAGTATTATCACCAGAGCTATTAGTTGAAATGCTTATCGATGCACTGGTATTGGGCACTTTGGGCTGTATAGATACGTTGCTAACAGCAGTAATAGCCGACAGTTTAACGCGAACCGAGCATGATTCTGATAAAGAGCTCAGAGGCCAAGGTATTGCCAATATGATAGCTGGCCTTTTTGGTGCATTGCCAGGTGCTGGCGCAACGATGGGAACAGTGGTCAATATCCAAGTGGGTGCTCGCTCGCCAATTGCTGGGATATTCAGGGCACTCATTTTAATGGCAGTAGTCTTTATCGCGGGCAGTTTGACCGAGCCAATCCCAATGGCGGTGCTTGCTGGTATTGCAGTGTATGTTGGTTTTAATATTCTGGATTGGAGTTTTATCCAGCGTGCTCATAAGCTTAGTGTCAGTCAAATGGCGATTATGTATGGCGTAATGCTACTTACCGTTTTTGTTGACCTGATTGTTGCTGTGGGCCTTGGCGTATTTATCTCTAATGTGATGATCATAGAGAGATTAAGCCGAGTGCAAGCTAATCACGTTAAAGCAATTAGCGACAGTGATAGCGATGAAGATGTACCACTGACGAAAAAAGAAAGCGAGCTGTTAGATAAAGCCAACGGTAAACTATTATTCTTTTATCTTTCCGGGCCAATGATTTTTAGCGTCTCAAAAGCAATCGCAAGACAACACCGCAAGATTAGTGAATACAAAGCCATGGTATTAGACTTAAGCGACGTAGCTATGATTGACGTCACCGTGGGCTTAGCCATTGAAAATGCGATTACAGATGCGCTTGATGCGAACTGTAGCGTGTTTATCTATTCACCGAATCTGGAGACCACCGATAAACTCAAGCGCTTAAACATTCATGACCGTCTAGGCGACCGTGCGTTTTGTGATAGTCGCGAGATAGCGCTCAGCCAAGCCATTGATACTATGGCTAAAACTTATTAAAGTGCGCACTTAGGTGATCTAGTAACAATCGTAAACTGGTCGCGACAAATTGTCTGGGTGGATACAGCGCCCAGACGCCCTCTTCCTCAGGTCTAAAGTTGGTGAGTACCTCTGTTAACTCTCCACTCTCTAGCGCCTCTTGCACGTAATAATGCGGTAACTGTACCAAACCTAAGCCTTGCTTTGCTGCTTCCAAAAGCCCCCAACCACTGTTGCAACGAAGTGGCCCCGCCACTTTAATTTGTCGCGCTTTACCGTGCTCAACAAAGCGCCATTCGCTACTATTGCCAATCAAACATTTATGATTGCTAAGCTCAGCGAGCGTATGCGGTTGGCCAAATTGATTTAAATAGATATTTGCACCACACACCATGGTTTTACGTGTGGTTAGCCGTTTGGCGCGCAGTGATGAATCCTGTAACTTACCGAGTCGAATTGCCAAGTCAAAGCCTTTATCGAGTAAGTCGACTTGGTTGTTCGTCAAATGCATTTCAACCTCAACTTTGGGATACAAACGCATAAAGTCAACTACGGCAGGCATGACATAAGATTCGCCGTACATTACTGGTGCGGTAAGCTTAAGTTTGCCTGTTGGCTGTCTATCACGTTGACGGATTGCAGCAGTGGCGTCATCTAATCCATGCTGTAAATGCTTTGCGTGAGATAAAAACACTTCACCTTCCTGAGTCAGCGCTAATTTTCGGGTGGTGCGCGTCAAAAGTTGTATGTTGAGCCGCTCCTCTAACATTTTCACTCGGCGACTAATTTGCGCAACCGAAGTCTTTAACTGAGTTGCAGCCCCACTAAATGAGCCATTACTTGCGACCGCAACAAACTCATCAATGCCAATCCATCTATCCATTATTACATATACGTAAAAGTCTTTATGATTTTTATAGATTATCAAAAATCATAATGTAGTTATACTGCTATCAACTTTTAAGAAAGGAACAAACCATGTCTGAATTTATTAAATCTAAAGCAGCAATCGCTTGGGGCCCAGGTCAACCGCTTAGTATTGAAGAAGTTGATGTTATGCCACCCAAAAAAGGCGAGGTCTTAGTTAAAATCACCGCAACGGGCGTATGTCATACCGATGCTTTCACTTTGTCTGGCGACGATCCTGAGGGCGTGTTTCCTGCAATTTTAGGTCATGAAGGCGCAGGTATTGTTGAAGCAGTTGGTGAAGGCGTTACTAGCGTTGCCGTTGGTGACCACGTGATCCCATTGTACACACCGGAGTGTGGCGAATGTAAGTTCTGTAAGTCTGGTAAAACGAACCTTTGTCAGCAGATCCGTGAAACCCAAGGTAAAGGCTTGATGCCTGATGGCACAACCCGCTTTTATAAAGACGGCCAACCAATTTATCACTACATGGGCACGTCAACGTTCTCTGAGTACACTGTACTGCCAGAAATCTCTTTGGCTAAAGTAAACAAAGCAGCGCCTCTTGAGGAAATCTGCTTGCTTGGCTGTGGTGTTACCACGGGAATGGGCGCAGTAATGAATACCGCTAAAGTGCAAAAAGGCGATACCGTTGCCATTTTCGGCCTAGGTGGGATCGGCTTGTCTGCTATCATTGGCGCGACAATGGCTGGCGCGAGTCGGATCATCGGTATCGATATCAATGAAGATAAGTTTGAGCTGGCGACAAAGCTTGGCGCAACCGATCTTATCAACCCGAAAAAATTCGACAAACCTATCCAAGAAGTGATCGTTGAAATGACCGATGGCGGTGTGGATTTCTCATTCGAATGTATCGGTAATGTAGATGTCATGAGAAGTGCCCTTGAGTGCTGTCACAAAGGCTGGGGTGAGTCGGTGATCATCGGTGTTGCAGGCGCAGGACAAGAGATTTCAACACGCCCATTCCAATTGGTTACTGGTCGCGTATGGCGCGGTAGTGCTTTTGGTGGCGTAAAAGGTCGCTCAGAGCTTCCTGAGATTGTTGAACGCTATATGGCTGGTGAATTCAAGCTCAATGACTTTATCACTCATACCATGAAGCTCGAAGATATTAATGAAGCCTTTGATTTAATGCACGAAGGCAAGAGTATCCGCTCGGTGATCCATTACTAGTACCCGCTCAAGGACGCACAGGTTGCGTCCTATTTCACTTAATTAAGGAGCACTTGATGGAACTGATTTCCAGCAACAAAGTATCCGGCGGTTGGCATAAGCGCTACACACATACCAGCCAGTCGACACAGTGTGAAATGACCTTCGCCATTTTTTTACCTGAAATCGTCAATGAGGGACAACAAGTCCCGGTTTTATATTGGCTCTCAGGGTTAACCTGCAGCGATGAAAACTTCATGCAAAAAGCAGGCGCGTTTAAAAAAGCCAACGAGCTTGGCATCGCGATTGTCGCACCAGATACAAGCCCGCGCGGAGAAGGCGTTGCAGACGACGAAAATGGTGCTTATGACTTTGGTCTAGGTGCGGGGTTTTACGTCAATGCGACACAGGCGCCGTATAGTCAACATTATCAAATGTATGACTACGTGACAGAAGAGCTGCCTCAGTTAATCGAAACGCACTTCCCTGTTAGCCCACAAAAAGCTATTAGTGGTCACTCCATGGGTGGGCATGGTGCGTTAATTATTGGGCTTAGAAACCCTGACGCCTATACGAGTATCTCTGCGTTTAGCCCAATCGTTAACCCAAGTAACTGTCCCTGGGGTCAAAAAGCGCTAACAGGATATTTAGGGGACGACAAACAGTGTTGGCAACAATATGACGCGACCGAACTATTGTCGCACTATGTTAGTCCAACAAAACGTCCGATACTCATTGAGCAAGGTTCAAGTGACCAGTTTTTAGACGAGCAGCTAAAGCCTTGGTTATTCGAACAAGCTGCAGAAAAAGCAGGCTACCCTATCACGCTAAACATGCATGAAGGTTACGATCATAGCTATTTCTTTATCTCGAGCTTTATTGAAAATCATCTTGAGTTTCATGCTAACTATATGAGGTGAGCCTGACTGACGTTTGCGCATTTAAGCACTAAGCTAAAAATAAAAAAGGCGTACTCCCTGTACGCCTTGCTTGCTTAACATTAGGGCCTGTTTATCTTTCAAGTTTGTTTTTGCAGCAGTTTGATTGGTATTAATACAAGGCAGAGCCTGCGTAGCATAGTTGTTCTATGTGAGTCAGGCGAGAACACAGTAGAAATGCCAAGCAATCGCTGCCCTTTGGGTTCACCTGAGTGCGCTTTGTTCATTGTTGCTCAACTTTTGTCTAGATTACTAGGCGGCAAGTCGAGCGCCGCGACCAAAACACACTCAGGAGAACAAAAATCAAACAGCAAAGGTCAACAGGCCCTATTCTTTGTATCAAATCATCAGATTAAATCGCCGTATGGATTCGTTGGACAAAGCTGTATGCTTTGCTCGAACCCAGGAATGGCTAACTCTTGCTGACTTAAATTCAATTCAGACTCATCAATCATGCCATTGCCAAAACGATAAATCAGCTCGTATTGGCCATAATCGGCCGCTTGCTGATATGCAATTTGTCTTTGTGTTGTAATCGCAAGTTGTTGCTCGTAACTTGCAAACTCAGCTTGGCTATAACGCTTGCTTAGTAGCTGCTTCGTAAGATTTGGAGAAAGTACTGTTGCTGTTGCATTGTTACCACCAAAGCCCTTTGAATTTATAAAGGCGATATCCATTGGCTCGCACTCATAGTGCTCGGTACGAATATCTAAATGCTCGGCGTGAACATCCTCTGCTACTGCATTGATTGTAGTGATCCCAGGCATAATATTGTATTCAAACACCCCAAGTGCCATCGCTAGCTGATCGCCAGATGCCGGCGCGATGGTATGACCAACATAGGCTTTTGGCGCCGCCACTTTCCAACCATTAATCGCAAAGGTTTCTGCAATTTTGTGGTAGATGAGCGACTCTGTAACCCGGTTTTGTGGTGTACTTGAGCCATGTGCCAAAATAAAGCTGCGTTTCACTAACGCCTCGGTGCCTGCGATTTGCTGAGCCAGTGCGACCGATTTTGCCATGGTAATATAGTTACCAGGTCCGGGTGCCGTAATCGACTTTTTCACGCCGTCTGCGTTGACATATACATCGGCCACAGAACCCATAATCTGCGCGCCAAGCTCAAGTGTTAAGGCGTCATCCATCAAAATCGCCACTTGTGCCCCTTCACCAATTGTAAAGCCACAGTTTTCACCAAAAGGACGACTTGTTTTGCGATAATCTACACACTCAGTATCATCAAGTTTACGCAAGCCTTCTTCATTTGCGAGTGCGCCCATATTACCGAAGCCTTCGATGATCTCTGGTGTAATAGCACACTCGACACTGGCTACAATCGCCACTCGAGTACGGCCAGCCTGAATATCATTCACTGCAGCGCGAAGGTTATATAGAAACGTTGCACAGGCACCTGATGTCGTAAACGTTGTGCCAACGCTGCCAGTAACATAAGCATTGATAAAGTCAGTGGACATGGTATTGAGTCCTAACGCCAACTGCTTAGTGCTTACTCGGTCGCCACGTAAACGACTACCTACTAATCCACCTAAGCCCTCATCATTCATTTGCCCCGCCACAGAGGCAGAGTAAGTGCCGATTTGGTCCGGTCGTACGCTGTTCATTATCTTATCCCACTCAAGACCCGTTGAGCGGATAGCGTCGGTTGCAGCAAAAATCGTCGCCTGAAGGCCGCGTGGTTGGTAACGGCTGTTATACATGAGCGACGGCTCAAAGCCCGTTGGTAATTGGCCTGCGGCTTTAATTGGATTGTCTCTATAGCTATCGTGCTTAACTTCAATCTGGTCCGCAATGGTTACCTCAACCGTTTTTGGATCAAGCTCAATCACTTGCCAAGCTGCAGGGACTGGCTCTGGTAAGTCACGCTTACGACAACTGAATACTATCTTGCTGTCATCATTTGCTTTCATTGTGAGCTTTTGCTGCCAAGGGGTCGCATCTACATCAAAATGGTTTTTTTCGATTTTACGGATCAACGTACCCGCTAAGATCTGCTCACCAAAACGCGACTCAATCTCCACCTCTGGAATGACTTGGTCGTTTTGGTCAATTAGCTGGCCATCTTCATAACGCACTAAGTTCATTAAACTCGCAAGGCCCAAATAGGTCTCTTGTCGGTCTTTAGCATTTAGCTTATCAAGTACAATACGTTTGTAGCCTTGATGGAAAGAGGTGCGCCCCGCGGCGTTAATACCCCCCATTCCTACAATAATTGGCAATGCTGTCATGTCGTTCCTACTTCTGAACTAAGATAATGACTTGATTTTAATTGCATTCGAATTTAAGTTTTTACAAAATACGCCACATATAAATCATTTTTCGCCAAACCAAAGAGGTCGGAGCAGATGAAATCCTGTACAAAGGTCGCCATTGTGCTTTACAAGCATATGCTCGTTACCAGTGTCACCTTACCGCTGGAAATGCTCAAAGCCGGACAAGCCTTTGCTAAAGTGCATCTAAAAAAGGCTTATGTTCCTTTAGAAGTTCTCCTTTGCAGCAGCCAAGGCGAGGCAGTCAACGCCGATAATTACATGACACTTGAGGCACAAAGTGACTTTAGCTCCTTGCCTTTATATGACTACATTATTGTGCCAAGCATATGGCGAAATCCAAGACCTATTGTAAGACAAAACCAAGCGCTGAGTGAGTCACTTGCCGATGCATGGGGAGCAGGAAGCACACTGATAGGTGTAGGTACGGGTGTTTGCTTTTTAGCAAGTTCTGGCCTGCTTGACGGGCATTCAGCAACGACCCACTGGCATTTTGCCAAACAATTTTCTCAGCTATATCCCAATGTTGAATTAAAACCGGATTACTTTATCACTCAATCAGAGCGGATCTACACTGTAGCCAGCTTAAATGCGCTGGCCGATGTGATTGTTCATATTATTGAGTTACTGTACGGGATAGAAGCCGCACACCATGTGCAGCAAAACTTCTCTCATGAAATTCGTAAACCGTACGAAGAACAGCGCTATTTAGAGGGTGCTGTTGACCGTCATGCTGACGAGCAAATTGCTGCAATTCAATTTTGGCTGAAAAATAACGCCGCATCGGAAATCTCTTTACCTGCTGTTGCGGCGCAATTTGATTTAAGTTATCGCACCTTTAACCGCCGCTTTAAACAAGCAACAGGACAAACTGCCGTTGCCTACTTACAACAGGTGCGTATTGAAATGTGTAAAGAGCTGCTCGCAAGCAGTAATCTCTCCATTCAAGATATTGCTCTTGCTTCTGGATTTAATTCACAAGGGCAATTAAGCAGAGTATTTAGGCAATTAATGGGAAGATCACCAAGCACATATCGGGCAATAGTAAGAAAGAAATTGTTCTCGTAGCAACTCGTAGCAAAACGAGAGTAAACCACTCTACAGTATTTGCATCACGGTTAACGTTTGCTGTTGGCCGTTGAAGAAAAACGAAATATCTTCGTCTACCGTTAACCCCTTTAGCCGCTTGCCAAGAGGCGCATCAAACGTTAACACCAACACAGGTATTTCTTTATATTGGATTTTTAGCCCGCCTTCGCAAGGCGCAAAATAGAACCAATGACAGTTGCCCTGCTCGTCTTCAATTTCAACTAGTGCGTTATGTGCAATTGTATTGCTCACAGCTAGAGCCAACTGATTCAATATTGTTTGTTTTGCCAAATGCATGGCATCAACGCGCTCACTTTGCCCTTCTGCTAGGTAGCCATACTCGATACTCAACGAGTCGTATTGTGTTTCAGCAGCACTTTGCTCGTGAGTCGCGTCAGCACGAGCACTGTTTGCCGCTTCAGTGGCTTCAATCAGCTTTTGTTCAAGTGCAAACTTGAGATATTCGATAAAAACAGATTTATTCATTGGTAGTTTACAGCTATTGGATGACTGGTAGTAACAGACTGGCCGTTAACGGTTAGCGCCAAACGTAAAATCCAACGCATAGATTTATCCGTGCAAACACCGACCATGGTTTTTGCTATCAGTGTGTTTTTGTCAAAGAACACGGGAATTCTCCCCATGTTCATATTTTCTCCCTCAAGCCATGCCGAAACGACCTCTACTTTAGTCGCACTTTTTAGCCCAATGGTAAATTCTGTTTCAGGTTGAACCTGCTTTGAGCCTAGATAAATCTGCACTTGTGGAGTTAAATCACAGGGCGTTGAAAAATTACAGACATTTCTTGTTACTGAACTTTCACTTTTTTCTGAACTTTCATGTATAATAATAGTCGGGTCTGAACAGGCCACGAGGAAAACACCTAGCAACCCGATTGTTAATTGCTTTGCAATCATGAGGGATTTACCGTCACTTCTGAATCCTGCGCAGTGTACGCAAGTTTCAGGGCAAATGCTAGGTTGCTTAAGAAGCGAACAAAAAGCGCGTGAAAACTTGATTGATGTCATAATTTTAGGCGTTTTAGGTATCTTTTCATAAGCAAAAAAATTATCATTTCCTCGCAAAAATAAAGGTTTCTCGGGCTGGTTAGGTTTTCACTCATCTTTTGAGTTAAAACATGACGGGCTTGAAGAAATATAACTAGGGCCTGTAATTCAGGTAATTCATTTCTAATCGCAATAAATTGCAGCGGAATCCAGAAAATGAGCCAAACAGTAGCATCACAAACTGAGTACAATTATAAAGTTGTACGCCAATTCGCTATCATGACAGTGATTTGGGGCATTGTTGGCATGGGTGTAGGTGTATTTATCGCAGCGCAACTTGCGTGGCCTGCGTTAAACTTCGACATTCCATGGTTAACTTACTCTAGACTTCGTCCGTTACACACGAACGCAGTAATCTTTGCATTTGGTACAAGTGCACTATTTGCAACCTCTTACTATGTTGTTCAGCGCACGTGTCAAACGCGCCTGTTCTCTGACAAACTTGCCGCATTTACCTTCTGGGGTTGGCAAGCCATCATCGTATCTGCGGCTATCACGCTTCCTCTAGGTATTACTTCTTCAAAAGAATACGCTGAACTAGAGTGGCCGATTGATATCGCAATCGCGGTAGTATGGGTTACTTATGCTGTAGTATTCTTTGGTACTCTTATCAAGCGTAAAGTGTCACACATCTATGTAGCAAACTGGTTCTACGCTGGTTTCATTATCACTGTTGCAGTGCTTCACATTGTAAACAGTATGGCTATTCCTGTATCACTTACTAAATCTTATTCAATCTACGCAGGTGCAGTAGATGCGATGGTTCAGTGGTGGTATGGTCACAACGCAGTAGGTTTCCTACTTACCGCTGGTTTCTTAGGTATGATGTACTACTTCGTACCAAAACAAGCAGGTCGTCCAGTTTACTCTTACCGTCTATCGGTTGTTCACTTCTGGGCACTTGTTTCTCTATATATTTGGGCAGGTCCTCACCACCTTCACTACACAGCACTACCTGACTGGACACAGTCTCTAGGTATGGTGATGTCAGTTATCCTATTCGTTCCTTCTTGGGGCGGTATGATCAACGGTATCATGACGCTGTCTGGCGCTTGGCACAAACTACGTACTGACCCTGTACTGCGTTTCTTAGTTGTATCTCTATCGTTCTACGGTATGTCTACGTTTGAAGGCCCAATGATGGCTATTAAGTCTGTAAATGCGCTTTCACACTACACAGACTGGACAGTAGGCCACGTACACTCGGGTGCACTAGGTTGGGTTGCGATGATTTCTATCGGTGCAATTTACCACCTAATCCCAGCCCTATTTGGTCACGGTAACATGTACAGCATAAAGCTAGTTAACACGCATTTCTGGCTACACACAGTAGGTGTTGTGCTTTATATCGTTGCAATGTGGATCTCTGGTGTTATGCAAGGCCTAATGTGGCGCGCAGTAAATGCTGACGGTACATTAATGTATAGCTTTGTTCAGTCACTAGAAGCTTCTAAGCCTTTCTATATCATGCGATTCCTAGGCGGTGTATTCATCGTAGTTGGAATGCTGGTAATGGCTTACAACGTATTCCGTACGGTTACTGCAAAAAGTGGTCAACTTGCCACTGATGCAAACCCGCAAGTGGCTTAAGGGGTATTGAGTATGAGCAACAATAACTCAACAAACAAACACGAAATCGTTGAAAAGAACGTTGGCCTGATGGCTATCTTAACGGTATTCGCAATTAGCTTCGGTGCACTAGTCGAAATTACTCCACTAATGTTCCAAAAAGATACCACTCAGCCAGTAGAAGGCTTACGCCCGCTGACCGCGCTTGAAATGGAAGGTCGTGATATCTTCGTACGCGAAGGTTGTTACAACTGTCACTCACAGATGGTTCGTCCATTCCGTGATGAAGTTGAGCGCTACGGTCACTACTCTGTAGCCGGTGAGTCGGTATGGGATCACCCATTCCAGTGGGGTTCTAAGCGTACAGGTCCAGATTTGGCTCGTGTTGGTCAGCGTTATTCTGACGACTGGCACTATGCGCACTTAATGGATCCTCGCTCGGTGGTACCTGAGTCAAACATGCCAGGCTACCCTTGGCTTGATAGCACTAAAGTAGATACCACTTATACTCTGAAAAAATTACAAGTGTTCCGTGATGCATTTGGTATTGATAAGTCGTCAGACCGCTACAATGGCAAAGGCTACGGTGATGATGCTGAACTACAAGCGCAAGTGGATGAAATCCACGCGATGAACGGTGGCGAAGGTGCAACAGAAATGCAAGCACTTATCGCTTACTTACAACAACTTGGCACACATTTGAAGTAATTGTTATGGATTACGGCACATACAGAGGCATTTTGACTCTGGTAATTTTGGTACT
Organism: Pseudoalteromonas sp. OANN1; assembly: GCF_024124685.1. Classification (NCBI taxonomy): domain Bacteria; kingdom Pseudomonadati; phylum Pseudomonadota; class Gammaproteobacteria; order Alteromonadales; family Pseudoalteromonadaceae; genus Pseudoalteromonas; species Pseudoalteromonas sp. OANN1. The sequence continues at coordinate 145,842 of NZ_JAMXSE010000005.1, read as the reverse complement.
GTTTATAGTGATTGTTGTGTGGGCATATAGCAAGCGGTCTAAGCGCCGTTTCGACGACGCTGCTAATGCCATTTTTGAAGATGAGAAAAAACATAACAACACTATCTCTAACGAGGAAAAGGAGTCTGAAAAATGACTAGCTTTTGGAGTATTTGGGTTATCGTACTAACCCTAGCGTGTCTAGCTCTGATTTTCGGCCTGCTAATTTGGAACCTGAAAAACTACACAGGTGTCAAAGAAGGCGAAAGCTGTGGTCACGAGTTCGACGGAATTGAGGAATTAAATAATCCACTACCAAAGTGGTGGACTTACATGTTCTTCGCGACTTTTGTTTGGTCAGTATATTATCTTGCTGCTTACCCAGGTCTTGGTAACTTTAAAGGTTTCTTAAACTGGACGAGCTCTAACCAAGGTATTACTACCTTGGCAGAGTCTAAGAAAGCAGTCGCTGAAGCACATGAAAATGGCCAGTGGGTACAACTTGATAAAGAAGTTGAAGCTGCTGAAGACCGTTTTGGCCCTATCTTCCAAGAATTTGCAAAGCAAGACGTACTTGCGCTTGCAAAGAATGAAGAAGCCCTAGAAATCGGACAGCGTTTATTCTCGCAAAACTGTGCTCAGTGTCATGGCTCTGACGCTCGTGGTGGCGCAGGCTTCCCTAACCTAACTGATAAAGATTGGTTATATGGTGGCACGCCTGACAAGATCAAAGAAACACTGCTTAACGGTCGTGTTGCAGCGATGCCAGCTTGGCAAGATGCACTTGGTGATCAAGGCGTAAAAGAAATGACTGCTTATGTACTAAGCCTTTCTGGACGTACCGTTAACCAAAAAGATGCTGATGCAGGTAAAGCTAAGTTTGCAATGTGTGCGGCTTGCCATGGTATGGATGGTAAAGGTTCTGTTGCACATAACCTTCCGTTCGGTGCACCAAACTTAACCGATAATATCTGGCTATACGGTGGTTCTCAACGCGCAGTTGAAGACACACTTCGCCACGGTCGTGCGGGTGTAATGCCAGCATGGAAAGATATCTTAGGGGAAGATAAAGTACACCTTCTAACAGCGTATGTTTATAGCTTGTCACAAGACCAATAAGCTTAGCTTTTAGAACATTATTTGAGATCAAAAAAGCCTCCATTTGGAGGCTTTTTTTTAGGTATTTACCGCAACTTACGGTAGAATACGGGCAAGTTTTATAGCCATGTGAGCAACTATGACCCCTACCCCTTGGTATAAGAATTTTTGGCCTTGGTTTTTAATTTTTTTCCCACTCGTTACTGTCGTTGCCTGTGTTTTTCTCATCACGTTTGCAGTCGGTAATGGTCCTGATATGGTCGTTGATGACTACTACAAAAAAGGTAAAGCCATCAATCTAGAGCTGAGTAAGTTTGATAAAGCAAAAGCGCTCTATTTACATGGTGACCTGCAAGTAGCAGAGCAAAAAGTCACCTTTAAATTTACCAAGGGCGACGCTTCTAAAGTTCATGCATTAAAGCTCTCGTTTTACCACCGCACTATTGAGAAATACGATTTTGCAGTCACACTGACTAAAAACGCCAGCGGCGAGTTTACTGGTTTATTTGATGAACCACATAGCGGTGTGTTCTCGGTATTTATAGAGCCTATGGATAACAGTTGGAAAATGAAAGAAAAAATCCAACTGCCACATGATGGTATTATCGCGGTCACTCCACAGTATAAGTAAGCTGCCATGGCAAATTCGTGTTTTCATTGTTTGGAGCCTATTCCTAAAGGGTTTGTAGGCTCGGTTACCTTTGAGGGTAGCGCACAACCGGTTTGCTGTATTGGCTGCCAGGCCGTTGCCGAAACCATTATTTCTCAAGGTATGAGTGACTACTATACTTACCGCACAGAAAGTGCAGGTAAAGTTGAAGAACTCGTACCTGAGCAACTAAAAATGCTACTCAGCTATGATAACGACGAGATCCAAGAGGACTTCGTCGAAATTAGTGGTGAGCACAAAGAGGTACTGCTCAGTGTTGAAGGAATAAGCTGCGCCGCTTGTGCTTGGCTTATCGAAAAACAACTACTGGCGCTCGGCGGTATCGTTCGTGTTGATGTTAACACCTCCACCCATCGTGCCATGATTGTATGGCAAGATAAACACGTTAAGCTAAGCGATATAATCAAATCCTTGATGGAAATCGGCTATAAGGCCTACCCATTTCAGGCCGATGAAGAAGCCGCACAGAAACAAGCCGTAGCGAAAGCATATATTCGTCGTTTAGGTGTAGCAGGCCTCATGACTATGCAAGTGATGATGTTTGCATTTGCCATGTACTTTGGCATGTTTTCAGGCATGGAAGAGGACTTTGAACAGTACTTCCGTTGGATAAGTCTCGTGCTCGCCTCTCCTGTTATTCTATATTCAGCGATGCCATTTTTAACGAATGCGGTTAAAGGACTGAAAGCTAAACAACTGAATATGGATCTCCCTGTTTCACTTGCTATATTCGGAGCTTACGGCGCCAGTACTTACGCGACTTTTATGGAAGTCGGCGAAGTCTATTTTGAATCCATCTGTATGTTTACCTTCTTGCTGTTGTTAGGTAAATACCTTGAGTTCAGGGCCAGACTCAAAGCCAGTGAGTTCACTGCAAACCTGCAAAAGCTGCTGCCATTGACCGCCAGAAAGGTTGATGAGAATAACAATGAACAACATATTGCCGCCAAAAAGCTAAAGCTGAACGATCTGATATTAGTTAAGGCTGGAGAAACTATCCCTGCGGATGGCTTAGTGATCAAAGGACATACCACCGTTGATGAGTCGATGATGACAGGCGAACATTTGCCTGTGAAGAAATATCAAGGCCATCAAGTGTATGCGGGAACCGTGAATCACGATGGTGTAATTACGTTAGAGATCAATAAAATTGGGCAAAATACCCTGCTCAACCAGATTATTCGACTGCAACATAACGCACTTACCAAACGCCCTAAGTTGGTGGAAATCACCGATAAAGTCGCGCAGTGGTTTGTTGCCTGTCTATTAGTTTTTGCCTCAATTACCGCCATTGGCTGGTACCCGATTTCACCAGATAAGGCTTTTTGGGTCACGATTTCGGTGCTAGTAGCAACCTGCCCTTGTGCGTTAAGCCTTGCGATACCAACCGCGCTTACCTGCGCCGTTGCGTCACTTACGAAAAAAGGGATCTTGATTAAAGAAGCCCATGTATTAGAAACGGCAACCAAATTAACGCGTGTTGCCTTTGACAAAACAGGCACACTGACCGAAGGACGTTTCTCAATTAAACACATTGAGTTACTACAAACGGAATATAACGAGCAACAAGTCTTGGATTTCGCAGCAGCGTTAGAGCGCTTTTCTGAGCACCCAATCGCTCGCGCATTTGCACATATCACCCCAACAGAAAACCTAGTCCAAGATGTTGAAGTTGTGGCTGGTTCAGGGATCCGTGGTCACTGGCAAGGAGTCACTATTGCCCTTGGGAAGAGCCATTGGTTTAATAACCACGCGTCATTTGCTCAAGCTACCTTGTTCATTAACAACAACGCAGTTGCAGATTTTTACTTCAATGACAAAGTAAAAAGCAATGCTGAAACAGTTGTTGAACAGCTACAACAAACAGGCCTTACATGCCACATGCTAACTGGGGATAGCTCCAATGCAGGCAAAGAGTTATCGCAGCAGTTAGCATTAGATAGCTACCAAAGTGCTTGCACACCAGAAATTAAGCAACAAGCCGTTGAAACTTGGTCCAAACAAGGCGAAATTGTCGCTATGGTTGGTGATGGCATCAACGATAGCCCAGTATTCAATAGCGCTCACTTGTCAGTTGCGATGGATACCGGCGCTGATATCTCAAAGAATACCGCTGATGTGGTGTTGTTAAATAGCGATTTGAATGCCATTCTAGCCCTTCAGCAAGTAGCGAAACAAACGCGCAGAATAGTAAAGCAAAACTTAACCATATCACTTTTGTATAACGGCTCCATTTTGCCACTCGCTGCACTTGGCCTCATTCCACCTTGGATAGCAGTTATTGGCATGTCAGCTAGCTCGATCATCGTGATCGGTAATTCATTAAGGTTATTAAAGCTATGAGTATCATCTACGTATTAATACCTATCGCCATTTTATTCGTCATTATTGCTATTGGTATTTTCTTTTGGGCAGTAAAAAGCGAACAATTTTCAGATTTGAATAAACAGGGCCACAGCATCTTATTCGATGATGATAAAGCGCAAACGGGTGATAAGTCCGTAAAACCATCAAATAATAAGAGTAATAACGACAACTAGCATGAATGAGATAAGCTTGCTAAGTGCATTTGTGATGGGGCTTGCGGGAAGTGGTCACTGCTTGGTGATGTGTGGCGGTATTGCCAGCTCGCTACAACTGGCGAGCAAGCAGCTTTCTGCAGTGGTTGTTACCCTGTTGTATAATATCGGACGTATCTCCAGCTATGCGCTTGCTGGCAGCCTTGTTGCCCTACTCGGGGCAAGTCTCGCCAAACAAAACACATCACTCGCCATTATATTACAATTGATGAGTGGTATTTTTATGGTGCTTGTCGCTATCTACGTAATGCGCTTAGCCAGCACCTTAAAATGGCTAGAGTCGTTTGCTAAAAGCTTAATTTGGCAACATATTGTTAAGCTCAATCGCTACTTAGTCCCGGTCAATACAAAAACCAAAGCGTTTTGCTACGGGGCCTTATGGGGATGGCTACCCTGTGGCCTAGTTTATTCGGCTTTAACTTGGACATTACAAGCAAAATCAGCAACTGAAGGCGCACTCATTATGCTCGCCTTTGGTGTCGGCACAATGCCTGCATTGATTGTAATAGGGCAATCGGCTCAGCTGCTACAAAAGTTTATAAATCATTTAGTTACACGTATTATTATGGGTAATTTATTGATTTGGTATGGTGTTTATTTAATTATTATTGCAACTGATAAGTTAGTACATTAACCTATCCTTATCTAAGCAAACTCATCATTTAAGATTATTGGTTAGCGCTTTGAGATTAGGAGCTCCAATTGATAACCAAATTTTCTTTTGCGTGTCATATGAGTTTGTGGCGATCTGTAGTACCAAAACCGTTATGCTTTGATACTAGGTTGCCTTCACGTGCGTCATAGACTTATGGAAATTTTATGGACTTAAGTAATCAAAACCGCTCAAAGAGCCAATGCACAATCAGCTGCAATAATTGCAGTATCAGTCAACTTTGCCTCCCATTTTCGCTCAATGGCAGCGAAATGGACAAGCTAGATGAGATCATTGAACGTAAAAAGCCGCTTCATAAAGGGGATTTTCTTTTCGAGTCAGGTGCGCCATTAAATGCTATCTTTGCCGTTCGTTCCGGCTCATTTAAAAGCTACACACTGTCTGAGCAAGGCGACGAGCAGATCACAGGATTTCACCTTGCGGGCGATCTTGTGGGTTTTGATGCCATCAATAAAATGCAGCACCAGAGCTTCGCGCAAGCTTTAGAAACCTCTATGGTGTGCGAAATCCCATTTGATACCCTAGATGAATTAGCCGGTAAGTTGCCAAAGCTACGCCAGCAGATCATGCGATTAATGAGCAGTGAAATTAATTACGACCAAGAAATGTTGTTATTATTGAATAAGAAGACTGCTGAAGAACGCTTAGCAACTTTTATCTATAACCTCTCAAATCGCTTTGGCGAGCGTGGTTTTTCTCGTAAAGAATTCCGCTTTACGATGACGCGCGGTGAAATTGGTAACTACTTAGGTCTTACTGTAGAAACCATTAGTCGTTTACTCAGCCGTTTCCAAAAAGCGGGAACAATAAAGGTCGAAGGCAAGTTTATTACCATTATTGATGCTGCAGCCCTAGCTGAGACAGCCGCAATTGCATCTTGATTTAGAACAAACTATTTATCGTTAAGACTTTATCCTTAGATAGGATCGGTTACACTCAATAAGGTCAGAGGTGAAAAAGCTTCTGATCTTATTTGTATACCGTTTTAAGGAGATAGTCGTGGATAAAATCAAAAGTATACTCACCGTAATTGATCCAACCAAAGAGCGCCAAAATAGCTTAGAACGCTCTATCAATCTTGCCAAGCGTACCGGTGCAGCCATCACTGCATTTATGTCTATTTATGACTTCTCCTATGAAATGACCACGATGTTGTCTAAAGACGAACGTGAAGCAATGCGTGAGGCAGTAATTAAAGACAGAGAAGCATGGCTTGCCGATATGGTTAAGGGCTTTTCTGATGTGAGTATCCAAACTAAAGTGTTGTGGCACAATCGCCCCTACGAAGCGATCATCAAAACCGTGCTTGCACATGACTATGATTTGGTCATTAAGTCCACCCATCAGCACGATACCCTAAAGTCAGTTATCTTCACCCCAACCGACTGGCATTTAATTCGCAAATGCCCTGCGCCACTATTACTGGTTAAAGATCACGCTTGGCCAGATCAAGGCAACATTATTGCAGCTGTAAACTCTGTCAGCGATAACGAGCAACATCAAGAACTCAATAAACGTATCATTACGGATGCTCAGTTTTTATGTGAATTAGCCAATGCCAAATTGAGCCTGGTAAACACCTATCCAGCAACGCCTGTTAATATTGCGATTGAAATTCCCGAGTTTAACCCATCGCAATACAATGAAGCCGTAAAAAAACACCATGAAGACGAAACATTTGCACTCGCAGAGACTTATTCAATAGATAAAAGCGATTGCATCATCAAAGAAGGTCTACCGGAGGACGTTATCCCCTACGTTGCTAAAGAAAAAGACGCTGAGTTAGTGGTCATTGGCACTGTCGGTCGCACTGGACTGAGTGCAGCGCTTGTTGGCAATACCGCTGAGCATGTAATTGATAGCTTAGACTGTGATGTCTTAGCACTAAAGCCTGATGGCTATAAATCCCCATTAGAAGACTAACTCTGCGCTCAAATTAATTTAATGTGCGGCAAATAACCAGCCGCACATCCCCTTTATGTATATCTGGCAAGCCAGAAATAAAAGTAAAATGCTGATAAACAAAATATCGGCAACGTTGCCAACTGTGCGCCCGTTATACTTTTAGACTTAGTGCGCTTGTATGTCATCATCACGCCGGTAAATGACAGTCCGGCTAACGCTAGACCAAACACAAACCATATAAGCTTAGAGGTGATCCCAGCAAAATAACCAAAGTGTAATGGATCTGCATATTCGTTAAGATAATTGCCCCACGCCATATTTTCAGGTTGCTGTATTGCTAAAACCTCTAGCGTTGTTGGGTCCATATAAACTTTGTGCGCTCTATCACGAAGTAAAGGGTTTGTACTCATTCCTTGAAAACGCAGCACCGCATTATCTGCTCTTGGCAGCTGTACGGTTGTTATCGTCCAATTAGGAATGGCATGCTGCGCCTTCTCAAAAGCGCTTTCAAAGCGCCCTGCAGATAGCATGTTGGCGTCTTTTACCGCTGTAACATGCTCAACTTTTGGAGCTGGAGGCTCCAAACTCACACCGGCTACCCGTGCAGAAAACTCAAACAGATACCAAATACTGGTGATAATAATAAGTGTGGTAAACCACAGTCCCCATAAGCCAAAGGCCTTATGCAAGTCACTCAAAAATACTCTTGTACCTTGCGCTACTCTCAAACGCCACAGCGCGACTTTCCAATTCCGGGTGGTTTTCAACCCAGTGTAGAGAGAGATCATTAAAATGAAAGCAAAAGCGGTGACTATTGGCAGCCCGGGCACCGCAGGCATAAATAGATAACGGTGCAAATCTCTAAAAAATCGTTGAATTGTAAGTAATGGGATGTCGCCGGTTACTTCATAAGTCCATTGATCGACGTGCACATACCTGTCACTTTTAGCCTCGAAAGCCACCCGTGCTCGATAGGTAAAGTAGTCGCTTCCCATTGTACCTAACGTAGTAATACGACCTTCTGGATAGCGCTCAGCTATCGACGCATACATGTTTCTCCAAGATACAGCCGTTTGCTCTTTTACTTCTTTGGGCTTTTGACTCGCACGCATTTGGTCAAAAACCAGCCAATCTAATTCATTTGAAACAGTTGCGATTGTGCCCGTTGCGAGGATCACAAACATAACGGCCGCTAATTGAAAGCCTACCCAGGCATGTAAATCATATAACTTGCGTAGCCGCTTTCTTTGTCTAGCTTTGTCAGCCATCTTGATCCTCATAAAGGTAGACTTTTATTTCCACAAGCTCGGATAACTCACCGAGCCTCAGATTAACTTAAGCATTACCAATTGTAGGTAAACTCAAGGAAAGCATTTCTTGGATCGCCTGGAAAGTGCCCTGTACGCTCTAAAAAGCCCGACTCTGCATATTCCTTGTCGAATACGTTTTCAACTCTGAATAGCACACTGTAGTTATCTAGTTCCCAAATAATTGAGGTGTCAGCGACGAAATAGGAATTTAGTGTTTGGCCAGATAAACTAAGCTGCTCATCCACATAGTTTCCGCCAACTGCGAAAGCCAAATTCCACTCAGGGATCTGATATCGAGTCCACACCCCAAACTGATTTTCAGGGGCGTTGGCAAATTTATCGCCAACACTATTGCGGATCCCTCCAGCGCCATTGTCAGCGGTGATAGTCGCATCATTATAGGCATAGGCCAGACTTACTACCCAGTCAGGGGTCACATCGGTGATCAATTCAATTTCTAGGCCTTTACTCGTGATTTCTCCGATTGACGCTAAATTATCAACACCATCTTGCTCAGGATCTGTGCCTGTATTTTGTAGCAAGTTTTGCCTTGTTATCTGATAACCAGCCACTTTTAGCAATGTACTTCCGTCAAATAACTCTGCGTTAAGCCCAACTTCAATGATATCACCCGTCGTTGGCTCAAATGGACCACCCGCTTTTTCGTCCTGGCTGGATACGCCTTGAGGTTCGTAAGAGTCAGCCCACTGTGAATACAATGAGATGTCATCAGATAGCTTGTAGATACCACCAATTCTGAAGCTAACATTGGTATCATCAAACTTACTGCCGTTGGCATCGTCTTCAAACTGGTCATAACGTATGCCTACAACAAACGTTACTTTCTCCCAAGCGAGTTCGTTAAGGACATACGTGCCATTACGCTTTTGTTTCGTTGTACTTTCTGGCGCAAACTTCACATTGTATTGGGTTGGCTGCGTTTCGCCATAATTAGGATTGTAGAGAGACAAAGGCAAAATATCCGAGCCTAACGACGTACCATTTAAGTAACGAGTGACAAAGTCATTAGATGCTGACGCTCGACCTAATAATGCATCTTCTTCACCAGAATATATATCTAGTCCAAATGCGGTACGCTGCTCAGCGCCAAGTACTTGTGTTTCGTAAACAAAGTTAGCCGCAAAAGAGAGTTGAGATTGGGCTCTTAGTTGATCTCGGAACTCACGTGCGACCAAATCGATTTGACCATCTTTATTGCTGTCGATGAGTGCTCTTGGTTCATGATAGTTTTGTTCTTGCTCATTATCTATATAGCGAAGCGCAACGTTGTAACTTAGCGATGGGCTCAAATCCCCAGCAACACTCGCTTGCAATACATCTGAGGTTAGATTTAAAAAGTCTGTAGGCTCATTATGATTCCACGATGGTGTCGTTAGAAACTCACCGTCATCGCCAGCGGGGACACCGCGTAAGCGATTCGCGTCCAAGTCCTGCTTGTAGTGCGTGTATTGCAAAATCAAGCGGGCATCATCAAAATCATAAGCGTAACCAGCATCCACAATTGCCACTTCGCTGGCACTATTATCACGGTAGGTATCTTGTTGTTCGTAAAAAGCTCCCAAGCGAATGCTTTGTGCTTGTGCTACTTCACCAGTCACCTCACCAGAAGCACCATAGCGGCTATCTGTGCCCGCGATAATACGAGTGTTGGCTCTAAACTCAGATTGCGGCTTTTTAGTTACATAGTTGAATAATCCACCAGGAGCACCGGGGCCATACAGCATACCGGCGGGACCTTTTAAAAAGTCGACACGCTCAACATTAAATAGCTGTGGGACATTAAACCCAACATATGGGTCGCCTCTTAGACCATCAAAATAGATTTCTTCTTGACGAAAGCCACGTGCAGTCACCCCTGCGTAGCTAAATTGGCTTACTCCCGCGATATTACGATAGAGATCTTTAGCATCTCTTGCTGCTAAATCACGGATCAAATTTGCATTGAGAGAAGTCACCATCTGGGTCGAGTTAAGTGGATCAACCGCAAGCTTTCCCGTTGAAGATTCACCATTACGATATAAATTTAATGTTCGGCTAACGACGGTTATTTTTTCTATGTCTTGGTCTTTAAGCTTATCTTCTGACACTTGCTGCTGAGCTGATGCATGCAAAGAGGGATACATAATCGCTAAAGCGATAAGGGATAGTTTTGATACTGTTTTCATTAAGAGCCACAATTCGGTTATTATTAAAGCGCAGACAAATGATAACAATTATTAATTACATTTAAAATAACTAACCTACATTTAATTGCGTTTTTTGCAAAACTAAGAACAAAAATATCTCATGCAGAGATCATTTTCCCGACAGCATGTATAAATTAGGTGCGTAGAGTTAACAGGTAATTAAGAGTGAAAGATGTTGGGGAGCAAAAGTAGTTAAGTTATAGAGTACCAATTATTGAGTTTTAGACTAGGCCTATCAGACCTAGCCTGAAAAAATCATTGTTGAGAATTAAATATTGGTTACATCAATAAACAATGATTCATCAATGTTCGTCGAGGAAACCACTGCTTCATTAAAGTCATAAGCCTCACGTTCACCGTCTCTATCTAGAGGCAAACTTTCGAAGTCAAAGAGTTCAGTGTCAGCCAGCTGGCTTGGACTAACATTCTGAATTGATTTAAAAATGTTCTCTACTCGACCAGGTGTTTTCTTGTCCCACTCTACCAACATAGATTTAATATTTTGACGTTGCAGGTTTTCTTGCGAGCCACATAGGTTGCACGGAATAATAGGAAAATCCTTATGTTCAGCGTATTGAATAAGATCTTTTTCACGCGCATAAGTGAGCGGGCGGATCACCACATTACGGCCATCATCAGAGCGCAGCTTTGGCGGCATCGCTTTCATTCTTGCGCCGTAGAACATGTTTAAAAACAGCGTTTCAACAATATCATCTAAGTGATGGCCCAGTGCGATTTTAGTTGCGCCAATCTTTTCCGCAAATGAGTACAAAGTACCACGACGCAAGCGTGAACAAAGACCACAAGTCGTTTTGCCCTCTGGTACTTTCTCTTTAACGACTGAGTATGTATCTTTATCAATGATGTAATACGGAATGTCTAACGTTTCGAAGTACTCAGGCAAAATATGCTCTGGGAACCCAGGCTGCTTTTGATCCAGATTGACCGCCACCACATCAAAGTGAATTGGTGCTGCCTTTTTTAGGCTAAGTAAAATATCCAGCATGGCGAATGAATCCTTACCACCGCTGATACAAGCCATCACCACATCGCCTTCTTCGATCATATTGTAATCTTTGATGGCGTTGCCGACATTACGGCGCAGACGCTTTTGCAGCTTATTAAACTCTAAAACTTCTTTGCGATTATCTTGCTCTGTCATGGTGTTAGGTGCCGTATTCATACTTACTCAACTGTGTACTGTGGGCGTTATCGCGCTAGTACATTACTACATCAATTATGGGGCGCCGATTATACGTGAAATTGAGATGAGGTAAAATACAAAAATGGCGCCGCTTCGGGCGCCATTGTTGGGAACTAATAAATTAAAGGCCGAACACTACCTTTTCACTTTTTAGCATACGACTGCTTAGGTAGGTGAAAATAGCAAACAAGCCCAGCGTTACCGCACTCGACAATAATAATTGTGGTACCGGTATCGCATTGCCTTTAATGATTTCAATCATTGCGTTTTGCTGCGCTGCGATCGGCATCCACTGCATAATATCGGTAGCAATATCATAGGTCGTTGCCATACTCATCATTACCGGAATGAACAGCGCCATCGCTACATAAGATTGCGCCTCTTTAAATGATTTAGCTAAGAAAGAGATAAATATCAATAAACTGGCTGACATTAGCGCAATAGGCAGGCCAATGATAATTGCCGAAATAATGAATTTAGGACCAATAATCACCGTAAAGCCCATCATTTCCCAAGGCACCATATTATACGCAAACTTTGATACTATGGTGGTTAACACTAAAGCAATGATAGAAAAACCTGCGATTGCCCCCACTTTAGCTAACACAATATGCATGGTACTGATCGGGTGGCTAAGTAATAGCTGTAAAGAGTTGCGTTCACGCTCCCCTGCACTACTGTCAATTGCCATACCCATCGCCGCATAAAATAGTGAAATAATAATAGATAACGTTGCAATACCTAATACGAAGCCCCCTTTAGAGGTTGGTGTCGCTTGGTCATGAGTTTGCACATCTATCGCACGTGCAATTGTCGGATCGATACCACGCGCGACTAACCGCAATGAAGCAACTTCGCTGTTGTATAACATGAGGTTACGCTCTAGTCGGTTAATTGATGAACGTAACTTTTGCTCCGATTTATCAGCGATGATAAATACCGTCGCGCTCTTACCTTGCATCATATTTTCTTGGTAATCTTCGCTTACCTCCAAGGTAATAGCTTTAACCTCTTCGCCTTCACCATGTTCAATTTCTTTACTCGCTAAAAATTGCACTAAGTTAGGCGCATTCTCTGCGTTATTAATGGTGATTTTGAGAGCATCAGGCGAAGCCATTTGCTTAAACATGACGGTAAATAATACACACATTAGAATAGGTGCACCGATGCAATAGTAAAGGCCAGCCATCACCGAACGTTTGTCGCGGCTTGCGTCTAACACTTCTTTTTTAAATAAAACCGAGATTAATTTCATCATGCTGCAATTCCTTCATCCGTGCCGATTAGGGTAATGAAAGCTTCCTCAAGCGACGCTTTACCTGTTTGTTCACATAGGGCTTGTGGAGAACCTTCCGCAACCACTTTGCCTTTCGCCATGACCACAACATGATCGCAAAGTGCTGCAACTTCTTGCATCACATGGCTAGAGAATAAGACACAGTGACCTTGCGCCTTAAGCATCAATAACAAATCTCGTAACACTCTGGTACTCATTACATCTAAACCACGTGTTGGCTCATCAAGTACAATGTTCGTTGGTTTATGCACAATAGCCTGCGCCAATGCTGTTTTCATTCTTTGACCTTGTGAAAAGCCTTTACAGCGTCTATCCGCGATATCCAGCATTTGCAGCTTTTCTAACACTTCTTGCGTCGCGGCAGCGGCCGATTTTGCGTCCATGCCACTTAGTTCAGCGTAAAATTGGGTATATTCACGCGGTGTCATTCGCTCGTAGAGTCCACACGGGTCTGGGAACAGCCCTAATTGTTGTTTTGCTCTGGTCGGTTCTTTGGCAACATCAATACTATCGATAGACGCCATACCTTGATCAGCTTGGAGCAGGCCAAATACGGTCCGTAAACAAGTCGTTTTACCTGCCCCATTTGGTCCCAATAGTCCCGTAATTTGACCATCACGAGCGGTAAATGACAGCCCGTCTAGCGCGTTCACTTCACCAATCTTTTTATATAAGTTATCTACTTGGATCATGAGTTACTCCTTATTTGCGGTTGCTGGGCCATTGATGTTCATAAAGAATTGTTTGCGCGTGTCTTCTTCAAGACAGCTAATATCAAAGTCTCCCACCGTCTTTTCATCGTAAAACTTAGCAATAAGCTTATTAGCACAGCTTTGCCCTGCGACAATATGCGTAGCGGTTGGCGCAACTAAGTGCGTAGCATTGCTTAGTTTTTCCATCGCAACTTCTGCCCACTTAGCAGGCGTTGCTGGGTCTAATCCGCCAGAAAGCAGTAAGGTTGGAATATCCGACGCAACGGGTTCATAATAACTACTTGGCACCGGACTCACATTCCAAATTGGACACGTCGCATCTAGTCCTGTGATCATCATCTTACCCATATAGTTTTCACTATATTTGGCTTTGTCCGCAGCCGTTAATCGTGGCCAATCTTCCCCACATACAATCGCCTGATGCATCCCCATGGCCAATCCCAGACCGTCTTCACTTGGTGCCATCATGCCAACAAGTGGAGCAAGGTTACCTTTAGTCGCTTCACTAATCGCAAGCGGCACCAATGCGCGGAAAGAATGAGAGTAAAGCGCCATCCTAATCGCGCTAAATAGCTTCATTTTGGTCATCGTCATCGCAAGCGGTTTGCTGGTTCTAGGGTGAAGTACAGACACCTCTATCGGCGTTTGCTCTACTTGATTAAGCAAGCTTTGCCATTGCTGCTTTAGATTCGGATAACTATTTGCACATCTTTTATCGGCCTCACATTGTGCAAAAAGGGCGTTCAATGAATCTTCTATCGCGCCACCAATCGCCATTAAGCTTTGGTTATTGGGCGCAAGACCATCTAACACGGCCGATGCAACACTATCAGGGAACTGTCTCATATACTCAAGTGCGATGCGTGTTCCATATGAGCCACCATATAGGTGTAATTTGCTATAACCAAGCGCGACTCTTACCGCGTCAAAATCTTTTGCAGCTGCAACCGTCGTATAGTCGGAAAGATCTGTGTCTAGTTTTTCTTTACACTTAAGGGCATCTTCTTTGTAAAAATCGAGACCCAATAAGGTATCATTCAGCGCAAACTGTTGCTCAAGATCATCCATATCGCATTGCAATAGATTGGACTTTCCAGTTCCCCGTTGATCAACAAGTATAATGTCTCTATTTTCTCTCGCGTATTTAAGAATTCTTTCAAAGTTTGCTGCAATTTCGGTGGCCGATTGTCCAGGTCCCCCTGCAAACGCAATAATCGCTTCTTGTGGGTAAAGCGGCTTTATTGCAGGAATAACCATAAAATGAATATCAATTTTTTGTTCTGTTTTGGTTTCACTTAATGGTTGCGAGATTTTTCCGCATTGCGCTCTGTCACTGAGGCCTTTTGCATAACAAGCGGATAATTCTGCTGTTGATGTTGCCGCTTGTAATGGCAGCCCAGTTCCTAAAACGAGAGGAAGCAGCGCTAGCTTTACTAAGCTTTTCTTAAACTTAAATGGCTTTTTCATAGTTATTTCCTTGTTGACTCACGGTCAGTATGCTAACTTTAAGTGAGTGTATCAGTGTATTATTGTATTAATACAGTAGAATTAGAGTAATGCTAGATCTTATTCATGTCAACCCCAACAGCGCAGAGCCGATTTATAAGCAGCTATTTGATCAGATAGTGCGTTTAATTGTGTCGGGTAAAGCACAAGCCGGAGAAGAGCTACCTTCTGTAAGAAAGCTAGCTGAACACTTCTCGGTAAATCCGATGACCGTCTCTCGGGCTATCGGGCAACTTGTCGATCAAGGTTGGCTTGAACGAAGACGCGGCCAACCGACACGCGTTGCACAGCAGCAAACTACACAACAGACCGATAATCTACTCCATAAAAACCTAGATATTTTAATTAGTGATGCGAAACAGCTTGGGATCAGTAAGACTGAATTGATATCATTAATTGATAAAAATTGGGGACAAGAATAATGACAAGCCCACTACTACAATTTACTAAAATCCATAAACAATTTGCCGACAAGCCGGTTCTTGAAGACATAAATCTTATTATTGAACCTGGCATGGTTATGGGTTTACTAGGACGAAACGGGGCCGGTAAAACGACACTACTGCGAATTGCACTTGGGTTAATCGAACAAAATAGTGGTGAGGTTAGCTGCCTCAACAGCAGCAACATAGAACTGAGCCCTACGTGCAAAAGCCAAATTGGCTATGTGCCACAACAGCCCTGTGGCTATCAAGGCTTTAAAGTCAAAGACGCCCTCGCACTGCATCGCAGCTTTTATCCAGATTGGGATATTACGCTTGAACAGGAATGGTTTTCTCGCTTCGAGTTAGACGAAAACAAGCTAGTAAGTAACCTCTCAGTTGGCCAACAACAAAGCTTAGCGCTGATAATGGCGATGTCATATCGGCCTAAGTTACTGATCCTTGACGAGCCAGTGTCAAGCCTCGACCCCATTGCACGCCGGGAGTTTATGTCGGACTTATTCGAGTTAGCGCTTGAGTCCGGCTCTGGAGTACTTTTCTCCTCGCATATTACATCTGACGTTGAGCGCGTCGCGAGTCATATTGCTATTATTAAAAATGGAAAGGTCTTGGTTACTGGTGAATTAGATACACTGAAGGAACAAATTAGGCTTGTTCCGCATCACCTTACAAGCAAACTGCCATCCGGAAACGTACTTCACCAATCTGAACGGTTTAGCATTTATCAAGCTCAAGACAGTGCAAACTGGTCAGCGGACTTACAGCAAAGCCATAGCAACCTTGAGCAGCTCTTTGTGGAGCTACACGCATGAGTACATTAACTCAGCGCAATTGGTGGACAGGGTTTTCCGGATTTTGGTTGCGAGAGTGCGGCTCAGCAAATTTTTTCATTCCAGGGATCTTAGCGTCTATCGCTTCACCTTTTTTAACCTTGATAGAAGATCAAAATATACAAGCATTTAGTTTGGTTTTCTCGATCAGTGCTTTATGGATGGCCTTTTGTTGGCAGTTAGTGAAATTACAAGCACAGGAAAGCGCCTTACTATTCCCTGCAATTAAACAGCACGTATACTTGCAAGGTACGATAATTCTAGTCATTGGCTACCTACTTAATGCGCTTGCTCTTATCAACCGCCCCGCGTCAGAAGTTGCTTATGCCATCCTGTTTGCAACGAGTTTTGGTGGTAGTTTCTTTTTACTATGTATTCGAAATAGCGTGTATTTCAAACATAATAGTTACGTTTTTATGCTCGCACTCGTGCTTGCTATGTTTTTTGGTAATAGCCCCCAAATTTTAGCACTGCTTGCCGTCCCCCTTATATTAATGGGAATATACCTGTTAGTGACACGGACTCATCACTGCCAATGGCATCATTTGGCATATCAAACCTACATAAATAATATTCAAACTGGGTGGCTACCGAGCAATACCTTCGCACCAGATTTCCTCACTCAGGGGTTTAGACAATTTTTTATGCCAATGAGCTATTTTGCGGGTAATCTGTTGATACAAACTTGTCAGATATTGCTTGTCTCAGGGCTATTAGCGATTGTGGCAAGTGGCTTTTTTGGTGTCACACTCCATTTTGTTATCGGCTTTACCGATATGCTTGTTCTGATGGTCGCTATTTTTGTCTGTTGGTCAAAACTACAAACAAAAATGACATGGGATCAACTATACCTACTCCCTATCTATTCAAGCCTTAAAGCGATAAAGCAGGCTTACCATGTCTCTGCGGTTAAACTTGGGTTTTGCCTAGCCTGGTTTCAGCTTTTAATATTGCTAGCTTGTAGCTTCTTTTCCACATTCGAAACTGTGACTTTCTACTTAGTAATATTTACAGGCTCTATCGCGGGGTTTGTTCTTTGCGTTGCGCTAGGAAGCATGATTAAAAGCGCCCTTACGTTGTCGCTTTCCTGCATGTTCGTAGTCATTTTGCATAGTGCATTTAAATCTTACCTGTTAAATCACGAACAATCAGCAACCACCGTATATCTATTATTAGGTTACGTTGTGATTGCCACCTCACTGCTTGTTTACAGTAATAAGAAATTTGATTAAGGAGTACTCGGATCCGAGATGTCTCACGAAGAGGCGTTGCGCTAGCGATTGAACCACCAGAGACGGTGCAGGATAGAATATAAGAGTGATAGTGAACATAAGTCGATTATCACTCCTTTACAGCTGCAATTTTTAATGGGAGTGGGTTCGACTATTAATAAAATCGGTGACCGAAAACAACACCCCAGAGATCACGAAAGTAATGTGTATGCCTACTTTCCAAGCAAGCTGCTCACTGGTTAAATCTTGAGAATGAATAAAGACCTTGAGCAACTCTACGGCAGATATCGCTACTATGGCGCTGATCAGCTTGATTTTAAGCCCTGAGAAGCCAACTTTCCCCATCCAAGTCGGTTTGTCTTCTTGTGGTTCGACATTAAGCTTAGAAACAAAATTCTCGTAGCCACTAAAAATAATAATGATCAACAACCCAGCCAATAAAGCCGTATCAACCAATGTTAAAATACCAATGAGTAACTCTTGATTTGTCGCGGTAAGCGCACTGATGGTCATCACATAAAGCTGTTTAAAGAACTTAAGTAACAGCAACACAATCGCGAGTAGTAGGCCAACAAAGAACGGCGCTAACAACCATCGTCCTTTAAATAAGGTTCTTTCTAAGAGATGTTCATAACGATTAAATTGCTCATTCTCGGACTTGGTTTCTTGCTCCATGTTTTTGATTTGCACCATCTTTAGTAAGTTTGACTGAACCTATAAATGTAGCATCAACGCTTATATTTCTCACTATTTATTGACGTAAATTTGAATCAATTTTCTGCTCTTTAAGAGAAAATAAATTCGTTTTCCTTATTTTAAATTTTGCTTTAAAACATGCTTGTTCTTTCAACTAACAGGTAACACGAATGAAAACCTTAGTTTCATCATTAATCGCTCTATCTCTTTTTGCTTGTGTACAAGTACAAGCCGATGAAGAGTTACCAGTCGCGCCTGCAGATTTGGTTCAAGAGTTAACTCAAATGTGCCTTGATTGGGCAAAAGATGATGATGTACAAGCATCTGAGATGAAAAAATATGTTTTGAATTGCGTTAACGACGAGCTAGAAGCAACTGGCTATCAAAAAGTCAAAGACGTAAACATTAAGTAATACCAGTTCGCTTATTTAACCTGAGCTGCGGATAATTAATGCCTTTCTAGCAGCCAGTTTTAGCGCTAACTGCGTTGAATTCACTTCCAATAGCCAGCTATTGGTGCGTAAATTCGCCTTGCCTACAGGATGTAGGTACCTTAGCGAGAGCAGGACGCGGAAGCGGTGTTTTCCCTAAAACTCTCTGGCTAGACAAGGAGAAAACTAAGTTGTGCTTTAGCAACAATGAGTTGGAACATTCCTTATCCAAACCTCAGGTTATTTAAGTGATGGCATTCATGATGAAAAAGGCCGCTCAATGTGTTGAGCGGCCTTTTATTTTCAATAACACCTGAAAGCAATTATCGATGTTTGGCTAGCTGTTAAGCTTTCTTTTTCTTGGTAGTTTTCTCTTCTTCTACCCATTTACCATTGCTATACGTCGCTTTCCAACCCGTCGCTTTACCATCCACTTCTGTCATCACATATTGTGTCTTGGTTTTTCTAGAGTAGCGAACAATCGCAGGATTACCATCCGAGTCTTGCTCAGGCGCATCAGCCAAATAATAGAATTTAGGTGAAATTCTATCTCTAAAGCGTTTTAGCTCTGATACTTTCGGGGCTCTTGTCTCACGTGATTTCGGGAATGTGTGCGCCGCTAAGAAAATACCTGAAGCGCCATCTCGAAGCACAAAATGTGCGTCCGACTTTTCGCATTCTAGTTCCGGAAGCGGAACTGGATCTTCTTTCGGTGGTGCAGCTTCACCGTTTTTCAATAGCTTACGTGTATTTTTACAGTCTTCATTTGTACAACCAAAATACTTACCAAAACGACCAGATTTAAGCTGCATATCCGAGCCACACTTGTCACACTCAATTAGTGGTCCATCATAGCCTTTGATCTTAAATGCACCGGTCTCAATGACATAGCCCTTACACGCCGGGTTATTACCACATACATGGAGCTTTTTCGTTTCATCGATAAGGTATGAGTCCATTGCCGTTTCGCAAATTGGACAACGTTTCATATGACGCAGCGATTCAGCTTCCGCCTCTTCATCCGCATCCGCGGCAACCGCTTCATCACCAGACACTAGATTAATTGTGGTGGTACAACGCTCTTTTGGCGGCAAGTTATAGCCTGTACAACCAAGGAATACTCCAGTAGAAGCAGTACGAATACCCATTTTGCGTGAACATGTGGGACAATCTATGTCCGTTTCAACCATCACATTTTGTCGCATGCCGCCTTCACTTTCATCGCCAGCTGCGATTTCTAGCTGGTTAGAAAAGTCGGCGTAAAACTTATCAAGTACCTGCGTCCATAAACGTTCGCCCTCTGCGATATCATCAAGGCGACCTTCCATTTTTGCGGTAAAGTCAAAGTCCATTAAATCGTTGAAATTCTCAACGAGTCTGTCAGTTACGATCTCGCCCATTTTTTCAGCGTAAAAACGGCGGTTTTCAACTCGAACATAACCACGGTCCTGAATTGTTGAAATGATAGCTGCATAGGTAGATGGGCGACCAATACCACGCTTTTCTAATTCTTTAACTAAGCTTGCTTCGCTGAAACGTGCTGGTGGTTTAGTAAAGTGCTGCTTAGGATCAATCGCAATAAGATCAAGCTTGTCGCCAACTGAAACACTTGGAAGCGCCTGCTCTTCTTCATTCTTCTTACGAACGGCTGGTTGTACACGTGTCCAACCATCAAAACGTAGCACGCGACCTTTCGCTTTTAACGTGTAATCTTCCGCGGCGACGGTCAGCGTCGTGAGATCATACTCTGCTGGCATCATTTGACACGCCACAAACTGACGCCAAATAAGCTCATAGAGCTTCTTAGCATCTGCCTCTACGCCGTCTAAATGACCTGATAAGATCGTCACGTCAGAAGGACGAATTGCCTCGTGCGCTTCTTGTGCGTTGCCTTTTGCGGAATAACGCAGTGGTGCTTCTGGAAGATACTTACTACCGAATTCACTATCGATATAGCCACGACACATTTCTAACGCGTCGTTTGATAAATTCGTCGAGTCCGTACGCATATAGGTGATGTAACCCGCTTCGTATAGACGCTGCGCTAACATCATAGTTTTCTTTACGCCATAGCCTAAACGAGTACTTGCCGCTTGCTGCATTGTCGAGGTAATAAATGGCGCACTTGGCTTACTCTTACTTGGCTTTTCTTCAACCTTGACTACTTCGTAAGCACTGTTTTCAAGCACTTGTACAGCAGTATCAGCCTGCGCTTTATTTACAGGCTTAAATGCTTCGCCTTTAAACTTAGTAACCGCTAGGCGAATATCATCTTTTGTTGCTTTAACATCGGCGTGAATATCCCAAAACTCTTCTGGAATAAACGCTTTAATCTCACGCTCTCGCTCAACAAGTAATCTCACAGCAACAGATTGTACGCGACCTGCCGACAACCCTCTTGCTACTTTTTGCCAAAGCAGCGGGGAGACCATAAAGCCAACAACACGGTCAAGGAATCGTCTTGCCTGCTGGGCATATACCATGTCGGTGTTAAGGTCGCCAGGCGCTTCAAACGCTTGGGTTATCGCGTTTTTGGTGATCTCGTTAAAGACCACACGCTTATATTTGCTCTCATCGCCACCGATAATCTGTTCAAGGTGCCAAGCAATGGCTTCCCCTTCTCTATCCAAATCGGTTGCGAGATAGATATGGTCAGCATCTTCAGCAAGTTTCTGTAGCTCTTGAACTACTTTTTCTTTACCCGGCAAAATTTCGTAATGCGGTTCCCAACCCTTCTCAGGATCAATCCCCATCCTCGCAACTAAATTTGCATAATCTTTTTGCTTTTTATATTGCGCTTTTTCTTCAGGTGACATTTTACGTACTTCAGCTGGCGACTTAGTTGCCAAGCCTTTCGTTTTACCTGCCCCTGAGGTAGGAAGATCTCGAACATGGCCTACACTGGATTTAACAATGTAATCCTTGCCGAGGTATTTATTGATTGTTTTTGCCTTCGCGGGAGACTCTACAATTACTAGCGATTTGCCCATAGCTGCCTATTTTTGACCGATTCTGTCTGATGTTTGCCCTTACTTGGGCGTTAAATTACTTATAGGTATATCTACAAACACCTATTGTTACAAGCTAAAAATACTAACTTTTCCCTGATCACCGAATTATTATCCAATTTATGTACAATATTCAGCCAATTTAGGGACGCATTCATATATATAAGGTTAAGGCACGGGAATATAAAGGAATAGAAACAAAAATGCCAACCCGAAAGTTGGCATTTGTTGAATTATCCAGCGTCTGTAACGCTTATTCCGATTGATTGTGTCTTTCGTTCGTCATCATCATCTCCCAAAGCTGGGAAAGTAAATTTGATCCCTAATACGCCAGAAAGTTTGTTGTTTGGCTCAGCTTCCCTCGCCAAAGTAACGTTGAAGAAGTTTGGCTTATCACTTGTGTAGTTCCCTAAGGTGCCAGACACACTACCACTGGTCAACTCACCGTTATTTGTTGAAATTTCGACTTCTGTACCTGCTGGAAGCGGGTTACCAAACTCATCAGTGAAATAAATTGTAATAGGAACGGCTGATGGGCTGCCTGCCGCCGTGAAATCTACACTGGCGAGGTCGCACACACCGTCTACTCCAGATGGTTCAAGCACTAGGCCATTGCCACTTGGACACGCATTAGAACCAGCAAGCGAAGCCGGCACTGTAAACCGCACAAAAGCATTATCGCCAGACATTATCAATTCAAATTGTCTGTAAACATTAACTAGCTCTTTAGTACATTCTCCAGCGGCTTCGGCGGCTTCTGAACAAAGCAAACCATTATATTTGCCGTCCCCTTCATAAATATTGTTGCCATCGTTATCAAAATCAAAGCGACCATTATTATTGCTATCCACCCACCAGTCGTCATGACCGCCATTTACAGTTCCCGTTGGAGAACAAGGTCCAGTGTTTGCGGCAGAATCACAATTCTCTTTATCAAAACGACCATTTTCATTGGTATCTAGGAATGCTTCTGTAAGGTCAAACTCTTGACGATATTCGCCAATGTCGAACCGACCATTACGGCGCTCTACTCCACCGCTCGATTGCTCATCTCTGAAATTTTCTTGGCCCTTAACAAAAGCCAACACACTTACACGCCCACCCATAACAATTCGTCTAAGCGCAGTTGTAGCACCATCGTTCGACGAAGCGTCTTTTTGTCTCAGCATGCCATTAATACATGGTGCTGCATTACCAAAATATGGGTCACAGTTCCAATTAGCTGAACTTTGCTTTTGAGTATTTGATAATGTAGCTGCTAGCCTAGGTGCTACCGCTTCAAAGGTATTCGCATTACCGTCTATATCACCAATGCGGTTACCCCAACGATATTCATAGAAAGGTCTATCTCCTTGGCTACGCCACACCACAGTACAAGCAGCATTATTCGTTCTACAATCGTAAGTGTCCTCAGACTCAGTACTACCTATAGCACCGGCCTCAGCAATCACAGTTGCAGCAACGCCATCAGCATTAAACTGATTGAATTGATCACCAAAGAACAAGGTAATATTTGTTGTTACTCCATTATAATTAAGCGAGTTGGTATTGAATGTAACGGGGGAAGCGTCAAACGTATCCTGATCGGTGACACCTGAGCTTAAAATTAATCCCGACGATACACCAAATATCTGCTCACTTAACGGAATAGTATGCATTACGCCTGTAGGGCAGCGGGCATCGTCGTTTGATGCATTTGCATCATTACAAGCGTTAGCAATATCCGTCCAACAGGTAATCGCATCACCTTCAGGCAAATTCACGTAAGATTCTTCTGGGATATAACACGCACTGACAACAAGCGGTCCTGGCACAATACCAGACTTAACGGTTGTTCTTACAATACCATTTGCATTGGTGTTTCCGGTAATTTGCGTAAGTGAGGCTAGGCCTTGCTCATCTGACAATCTAAAGTCGACTCGCGCTCGTGGAATTGCAAGGTTATCTTCATCTACCAGTTTAAAGCTCACAACAGATTGGGTTGGTAAACCGCCTTCACCAGGGGGTAAAGCAATAAACTGATTAAACCCATCTTCTTCAGGTAAAAACTGTACCGCTTGTGCAAGCGCGCTATCCACTTCAATAATCGTTTCTTGATTTATTGGAGAGCTGCCGTTTTGGATAGTAACAGAAATTCTATCTTCGCCTTGGCAACCTTTAGCACGGTATGTAGAACGGGCGATACCATTTGAGGTATTTACCGTTTCATCTAATTCTGCAAGCGCAGGGGTCGCTACGGAACAAGCTGAGCTGAATGCAACTTCAACAGCGCTGTTGATTAATGCCCCATTCTGATCCTTTAACGTCACGGTAATAACCGTACTTCCACCTGCGGAAAGCTTTTGTTGGACGCCATTACTATCAACCAAACCATTGTCAATCGTAACATTCAACTGAGCAACACCAACATTAAAATTGATAGCCTGAGTGACATCAACATAATCAGGAGAGTTTACCGTAATAGTACCTGCGCCACCTTGGTTACCAGGCTGAAACTTTAGGATTGCAATACCAAAAGAATCCGTTAGCGCGGTGCCTGTCGATGGTAAAATAGCCCCTAAAGTAGTCTCAGCGCTAATTAACGCGTTGGCAATAGCATCACCTGTTTGGCTAGATGTCATTTTGATGAATACATCAGCAGTCTCGTTTGACGATACTTGATTGACACGAGTACACCCAGCAGCGATCGGATCTATCATTGCCTGATTTCGGCTATCATCCCAACCTGCAGGGCATTTACTTAACAACATAACCTCAAGTTTTGCTGACGCGGTTACATTACCGTCATCACCACCACCTTGAGAGGTAAAATCAAAAGATCTCGTTGCACTATTATCACCTTGAGTGTAAGTCGCCGTAATACGTCCAGCACCTACAGTAGCCGTCACTTTTAAAGTAATTGACGCTTTACCCTCAGTATTTGTAAGTACAGACCCTGAGCTGGGTTCCATGGTCGCAAATTCGTCGCTCTCAAAAACGACTCGACTATTTGCCAGAGGGCTACCATCTTTTGTTAACGTGGCAGTGATTACTAGAGGAGATGAAGATGAAAGTGTATTCGTTGAATTACCACTAGTATCCGCTCCTGAAAGCGTAATGGCATAAGTACCATCGCTACCATCATCACCATTACCATTATCTGTATCTTTTTGGATACTGCCGCCGCCACCGCACGCGGTCAGTAAGAATGCTAGCATCAGTATGCTAAAATAGCGCATTAAGGGCATTCACCTATCTCCCTAGCTAAGTTAATTTTATTATTGCTCAATAGTAACCCAATTTTAGCGATAAAATCACAATTTTTTATTAGATTAGATAGATTTTCTATCGTGAAATGCTGTTCATCTGCGCCAAGCCTGTTAAGCTTTAGCAGTTTTAAGATACATAGTGTTAGGACAATGTCAGAAAATCAAAAAATGGGCCTAACGGCGCGCATTATGATAGGCATGGTGTTGGGTGTTGTATTAGGCCTCACTCTTCAAGCCATCCTAGGTAAGAATAAAGAAATACTCATTCCTTTAGGTCTTTTCGACCTCCCCATTAAAGGTTTTTTCGTTGACGGTTTATTCCACATTGGTGGGCAAATCTTCATTGCAAGCTTAAAAATGCTTGTTGTTCCTTTAGTGTTTATTTCCCTTGTATGTGGCACATGTAGCCTTAGTGACCCAAAGAAATTAGGCCGCTTGGGTGGTAAATCCATTGGTTTGTATCTCATTACAACAGCAATCGCAATCACGGTTGCAATCACGCTCGCACTACTCATTGCACCGGGCGGTGGCGTTGAAATTCCAAGCAGCGCGTCATTTGACGCAAAGCAAGCGCCGACACTTGTGCAAGTCATAATCAACATGTTCCCGACCAACCCAATTGACGCGATGGCCAATGGTAACATGCTTCAAATCATCGTCTTTGCGCTGCTATTTGGTATTGCTATGGCACTAAGCGGAGACGCAGGTGCTCGCCTAGCATCTGTATTTGAAGATCTAAATACAGTAGTACTTAAGCTAGTGACTTTATTAATGAATGTCGCTCCATATGGTGTATTTTGTTTGATGGCCAAGTTGTTTACAACCATCGACATGGGTTTAATTGCCGAGCTCGGCAAATACTTCATGGTAGTACTAGCAGCGCTGCTAATTCATGCATTCATTAACTATTCAATCTTATTTAAGCTGTTAACAGGTTTGAGCCCAATCATCTTCCTAAAGAAAATGAAAGACGCATGTATGTTTGCCTTTAGTACCTCAAGTTCAAGTGCGACTATGCCTGTAACATTAGAGACTGCGACTAAGAAGCTAGGTGCACATAACTCAGTTGCTTCTTTCACAATCCCTCTGGGTGCAACCATTAATATGGATGGCACAGCTATTATGCAAGGTGTTGCAACAGTCTTCATTGCTCAGGTATTTGGTGTAGACCTCACCATTAATGACTATCTCATGGTTATCTTGACTGCTACTCTTGCCTCTGTTGGTACGGCAGGTGTGCCTGGTGTTGGTTTGATCATGCTTGCAATGGTGCTTAACCAAGTTGGATTGCCAGTTGAAGGTATCGCGCTTATCATTGGTGTAGACAGACTACTAGATATGACAAGAACAGCCGTTAACGTCACTGGTGACTGTATGGTAACTTGTGCTGTCGCTAAGTCTGAAAACGAATTTGATATTGATGTTTTCAACGACCCTGATGCAGCAAAAGAACTAGAAGAAACCACTTCAAAAGCAAAAGCGTAAATATCAATAACGCAGCTAGTTATAATAGCTGCGTTATTTTCCTCAATAAGCTAACTCAATACTCTCCTAGCGACATATCTGCTATCCATACCCTCTTCTTCATTGCCATTTTTTCCTAGGTACAGAATAGGGTTAAGCAGAAGATTGTCCGTGTCTAAGCATATGAGTACTTTAGTTATAGCAGGATTTGGACATGGAGTTATCGGTAAGCCTCTCACCTCAAAGCTAGACCACTTATCTAAACATTTGCTCGGCTGAGTCCGGTTCGACAAATGCATTGTTGTGGATAAGAAAAAACCGCGCTATAAAGCGCGGCTTTCATTTTAATAAACGTTAACCTATTAGAATTGGTATGCAAACTTCACGTATGCTTGACGACCAAGGATACTGTGCGTTTTATTGTCAATGCCCATAGACTCTGAAGGAGCAAGCGGCGCTTCCTCATTAAACAAGTTAGACGCACCAAGCGTTACTGTCAGCTTTTCTACGCCAATATAACTGACGCTTGTATCAACGGTAGTCCATGAATCAATCTCATATTTATTGCCATCACTATCGGCAAGGTCTTTATACGAATCAACATAGTTTACGCTGATATTTGCAAGCCAATCATTCTTGGCCCAGTCCATGCCTGCGGTCCAACGGAACTGTGGATGCTGGTATTCTCCATTGAGATCTTCTGCAACATTGAATGTGTTACCTTGATCGTCACTTTCAAATGATTGCTCTTCAAAGTTAAGTGCGTAAGTTAAGTTGTAATTGAACTTAAACTCACCCATTTCACGTGTAGTTAATGCGTAGGCTAAGTTAACATCGAAACCGTCTGTTTCACGACCACCAATGTTAACAAAGGTGTCGTTAATAGTCAGAATACGACCAAGTGTGCTACCTTGATTCGGCGCACGCACCACCAAATTAGGATCGGTACCGCAACAATCAACTAACTTTTGTGCACCAATTTTCTTAATGAGATCTTCCTGATCATAGTTCCAGTAATCCACACCGATACTAAAGTCATCGGTCGCTTGCCACACAACACCTAAGTTGTAGTTTTCGGACTCTTCTGGTTGTAGGTTTTTGTTACCAGACACAATCGCAGTGTATTCATACGGGCTACAATCATCATCAGCGCCAGTTTGGCGACAACGCTCGCGGTCTATCACGCTTGGAGATTCGTCTGTTCTACCTAGATGTAGCTGCACAAGAGAAGGTGCTCTAAATGCTGTCCCCCAAGAACCACGAACCACAAGGCTATCAAGTGGTGACCAACGGAATGCTACTTTTGGATCGGTTGTTGTCCCAAAGTCACTATAGTCTTCATAACGCAATGCTAATTGTAGCTCTAGCGTATCTAGCACTGGTACGCTAAATTCTGCGAATATCGCAGTGTTGTCGCGATCACCGTTCGCTTGCGTCGCTTCTGTACCAAAAATTTCACCTCTGATGTATTGGCTATCTGGGTTATCTTCGATTTTCTCGTAGCGATGTTCGAAACCAAACGCTGCAGCAACGTAGCCTGCACCCAATTCAAACAGTTCACCTGAAATGGTACCGTCTAATGATTGCATGGTTGATGCACCATAACGTGTGGTCGTGGTCTCAAAAAACGCCAGACCTGCTTCTGTATTGGTGCTTGGTTCAAATGGGTTCCAAAGACCCTCATCAATCGCTTGCTGCGCTCTTAGCTTGTTAGGGAAACCATCAAAACCCTTTTCAACTGCACTTGAACGAATAGCAGAATATGCAACTTCCCAAGACCACGCATTCCACTCACCACGAGCACCAAGGACTGCGCGGTAGTATTCAGAATCAACATCTTTTTTACGGTTACCGATATCAACCGTACGACGACGCATTGAAATATCTACACCATGTAAGAAATGGTCTGGGTCGTTAAATAGTGGATGGTTTGGGTTATCACCATCCATAAACAGTTCTGTAAAGCTTGGACTACCTGCACCTTGAATGAAAGTTGTAGAATGCTGTGCCGAAAGTTCAGCAAAGCCTTCAATACCATCGGTGATCTCTTGTACACCGTTATAGTTAAAGCTAATACGTTCTGTCGAAGGAATTGCGGTCATGTGTGGCGCGTAGTCGTAGCGACAAATATCACCAATATCTAAAGCAGGATCGCATTTATCATTACCCCATACGTCCGTAAAGATAGTCTGTCTTACCTGAGTGCCATCGTCTTCAACACGAACAACAGGTAATCTCGCCCACTGCTCGTCTGTTAACATGCTTCTCATTACTTCAACACTACCAGGAACACCAGCAGAACTTAATGAGTTATTACCACCACGAAAACGCTGATCAGCAGATGCCGTATAGTCACGATCTGCATACGTTAAGTGACCGCGTTTAAAGTAATCTAGTGAAAAATTATGGTGACCATTTTGTGTTGATGAGCCCCAAAGAAGGGTAAAGTTTTGTTCTTCGGCACCACCATCTGCGGTGTCTGAGATTTTACCTGCAACTTCAAAACCGTCGATATCATCACGAAGAATGATGTTAATAACACCCGCTACTGCATCCGAACCATAAGTCGCAGAAGCGCCATCTTTTAGAATATCGATACGTTTAACCGATGACACCGGAATGGTATTTAAGTCCACAAATGATGTTTCGATATCTTTTGCAAATGGGCTAACCGCAACGCGGCGGCCATTGATTAATACAAGTGTCGATGATGCCCCTAACCCTCTTAGAGCAACACTAGATCCACCATTTGCAGTGTCATCGCTTGAGTTACCTTGCGTACTAAAAGTACCAGTACCCGATACCGGCAGCTTTTGCAACGCGCCAATAAGGTCCGTTGATCCCGTTGAAGCTAGATCAGCTGCTGATAAACTTTGGATTGGTGACGGGCCTTCTAAATCTGTTCTTTTAATGTGAGAACCGGTCACTTCAATACGTTCAACTTGCTTCGTTTCTTCAGCCTTAACTTGTTGATTCATGCCGATTAAAACGGCAATAGAGAGCGCACTGAGTGGTAATTTATAGGTCATCCTGTTTCCCCTTAAGTTGATAATTACACTGTAGTTTTTTTAATAATCCAGCCATTATTAGCATACCGAAGCAACTTTAACAATGCATTTATTTAACATTAAGTTTCCAATTTAGGTGTCTAATAGCAGAAATTCACGACGAATAGATATCGTTATTTGCCGGTGTGAATTATTGTCAAAAGAAGGATTAAAGGTGATAAGAGAGGGTTTTATCTGTAAAAAATGCAAGGGTGAAGTAACGTCCAACGAATTTGGTTAGTCTGAATAGCTCCGACTAAAGTCTATAGACGTTACTTTATATTATGATGGGCTAATTATAGTGCCAGCCAAGGTTGCACTGACTTCACATTAGCAGAGTCAGCAAAATGTGTATTGTCGTTTGACCACGTCTTCGGGACGCTGATTTGACAGACTTGCAACTCACACTTCATTGTAGCGTCGCTAACGGTTTGACTTCTGCCAAAGGTCACAATAACTCCCTGTTGCTCAGGCAGCAAAAATGACAGTAAGTTTTTAATAAAAAAGCCTGAGAGATCAGCCAGTAGCTCTTCAAATTCCTGTTGCATCTTATAAAGGTCAGCTTTGCTCAAAGATGTTGTGTTAAATAACTCAGCTTCAATCTGCATTTTTAGCTGGCAGTCCGAGTTTGCGCCCTTCGTTTCAATCACTACTTTTGCTTTGTCTTTGTCCAATTCTTTGTCAAATGGCAGCAAGAGCTGCGCTTCATCAGTGTACGACAATGGAAAGCTCGCTTCCTCGGTCACAATATTACCCGTCGTGATTTTACAGGCTTGCATACTCACTGTATCAACAAGGTAAAAACCCACACGTGCAAACTCAAACTCGCCTTTACTTACCACTTTTAGTCTGTCGTAAAAGCTGTCGTATGCAAAGGTGACCGTTTTGGCAGAGGCTATCGCACTCCAAAGTGCCATTATCAGGACAACTACAATCTTACTCTTCATCAAAATACGCTCGGTTATGCCTTATCATATCGTTAAGTTCGTTCACGTAGTCTTCACCACGCTCTGAATAACTCAACAGACCACTTGTTAATACTGTCGCGTCAATCGGCGCTTTTTGAGCTCGCAGCTCTGCTCGTACCGAACGCAACTCCCTGTATGCATCATTGGTGTTAATATTTCTAAAGTATGACTTGACCGCGGCTCTTACCGACTGAAATGCTCTAACTTCGTGATCGGCCGCATCTTCTCGCCGCTTCGGCACCATGCCGCAGCCTTTGGTGTAACACCATTGGCCAAAAAAGTTTAACCCAATCCGTGCAAACCGTGACGTGCCCCAGGCAGATTCATTAGCAGCTTGCATCAGCGCCAGCTCTTTAGGAATAATATCCACTCGGCGCAGTGCTCTTTTGAGCGAAGATTCATTGATGGCTTCGCCTTTTAAATCATACTTGGTGAAAATCATCGCAATCTTTTCTATTTGTTTGCGTGTTAGCGTTTCATCAAATTGCACCATCATCAGAGCGATTTCAAGCGTTGCCCGCTGCTCTAAGATCTGTTTATTTTCGGCTTCTACGTGCGGTTTAATAAAGTCGAAAAACGCCGTTTTCTTTTCCTTAATGTCACGAATGGCTGAAAAATTAGGTAGCTTTACGCTATGGAGTGGCTTTTCCGGCACCTTAGGTACAACCTCTGCACCGGTATCCTCTTGATCTAAGGTAGAATCTTGAGGACCTTTATCTTGGATAAAAGGATAAATTAACGCCCAAATGGTCACTAGGGCAACAATGAGTTTAATCAGTTTAGCTTGCATACTTCTCCTCGCAGTGGCGTTGTTCTGGAAACGGAGTCTCTTTCCTTAAGTCTCTAAGAACTTTTCTCAAGCTCGCTCAATAACAGTTTTATTCTGTTACTATAGTTTGATAGAGCGTTGATAAATTGCGCCAAAATAACAGTATTCAAAAATAGCGGCTGATAATATCAAAAGCCACAATTAAACGCGAATTTTCGTTCAGTTATCGTACATAGTTTAGACGAGTTTGAGATATAAAGAAAAAGGAACAGAAGTATGACGTCTAACGCTTGGCAACAGCGTCTGCTATCGCAGCAAAAAAACCGCCCTAACGACAATCGCTCAGCATGGCAAATAGATCGTTCTAGGATCATACATGCCGCGGCTTTTAGGCGCTTGCAAGCCAAAACCCAAATTATGGCAATCGGCGTCAACGACTTTTACCGGACTCGCTTAACGCACTCTTTGGAAGTATCGCAAATAGGCAGCGGTTTACTGCGCCATTTAAGAAAACAACACCCCGAATTTGAACACTTTCCTTCGACAAGTCTTATTGAAACTTTGTGTCTAGCGCATGATATCGGCCATCCGCCTTTTGGCCATGGTGGAGAAATAGCGCTTAATTACCTTATGCGTGATCACGGAGGGTTTGAAGGAAACGCTCAAACCTTGCGTATCGTCACCAAGTTGGAACCATACACTAAAGGTTATGGCATGAACTTAACGCGCCGCACCTTATTAGGTTTTATTAAATATCCTGCATTAATCGACACACTTTGGTATCACCAACCGACGCAAACACAAACTCGAAAATACATATTATCTAGTGATTGGCTGCCTGCTAAAGGCATTTATCAATGCGACCAATCGGTATTTGATTGGATCCTCTCGCCATTTTCTCAAAACGACCAAATAAAGCTGCAAGAAACCGAGATAAAAGACACCTTCCGTCGTAAGACTAAGTTTAAATCGTTAGATTGCGCCATTATGGAATATGCCGATGATATCGCCTATGCAGTTCATGATTTAGAAGATGCGATTGCAACCGAGACCCTTAACGAGGCAGCATGGCATGATTTCGCGCTGCCTGAATTACAAAAGTTAGACTCTCCTTGGCTAAAGCACAACTTACAACGCGTAAGCGAGAGTTTATTTTCAGAAGATGAATCTAATCGTAAAGATACCATAGGTGAGCTCGTCAACCTGTTTATTGTGCACTGTAAACTCACCGTTCAAGACTCAGATTTTGACTCAGCCCTACTTCATTTTACCGTTGAGATGGCACCCGAATTTCAGGAAATCCTGCAAGTATTAAAAGTGTTCGTATATCGAAGATTAATTCGTGAACCTAAAATGCAGCAAATTGAGTTTAGCGGTCAAAACCTGCTTATTGATTTATTTGAAGTTTTTGCCAGTGATCCCATGCGATTATTGCCGTATACAACCCAAACATTATACCAGCATGCAACCGACGAAACGCAGCAAATGCGTGTGTTAGCGGACTATCTTGGTGGCATGTCTGATGAGTATGCAAGAAAAACACATCGACGCTTATTTACCGGGGAATTGTAAACTCTATTCGTAGAGCCAAGACTTAATCATGAGAAATTCGCATACATTGGCGATTAACTCATTCTTTAATTTTTCTTAAGCCTTTCTTAAGTATCGGCATATATGTTTTCAGCGTAGCTTGATATTTTTCAGTTGGAGCATATATGCCAGCCAAAGCCGTTGCGGTATTCGTGTTAGCCTCTTCAATCACTCCTGCGTTTGCTGGTGACCCATTTAGCATCGTCTCTCTTTGCAATAATAACGCTGAACATCGTAATAAAATGGCTCGACAGACGGATAAAGCAAGCCAAGAGAAAAACATCAAGATTGAGTCTATCGAAATAAACTCAAACCCTATTTTTAACCCAGACGACCCAGAAACGACCTCTTTCCATGACTTCGTAAACTGGCTGCATATAGAAACCCGAGATGCGACTATCGCCTCTCAACTCCCTTTTCAGGCTGGTGACCTAGTCAGCGAGGCCGATATTTTAGAGGCTGAGCGGATCTTGCGTGCTAAAAAATACATCAGAGAGGCGAAAATCAACTACGCCAAGCCATGCAACAGTGCCGAGCCACAGAAAATATCAGTGCAAACGTGGGACACCTGGAGTTTGCTGCCCAGTGTAAACTTTGGCCGAAGTAGTGGAAACAATAAGTTAAGTTTGGGGTTTAAAGAGGAAAACTTGTTAGGGTATGGCGTTAGGGCATCCGTAAAATACAAATCTGACCATGAACGCTCCGGTTACCATAGCGTGTTGCAAATGCCTGCGCCATGGCAACCATATGCCATGATCACGGTGCAAGCAGATGATTATGATGACGGTCAAATATTTATGACTGACATTTATCAACCTTTCTATCAGCGCTCCAGCTCTTTGTTATATAGAGCTTATATTAATGCACAAGACCAAACGACTTCTATCTATCATAACGGTCAAACAGAAAGTCAGTTTCGATATAATGGTACATCTGCGCAGTTTGCTTATGGCCGTTTATGGCAGCAAACCAATAGCACCACACTAAGGTGGATAGCTGGTGTCGATTACAAAGATGTAAGCTACGACGACTCGCGCTTAGCCATAAGAGATAACCTTAATGACTTCAAGCTGTTAGCGCCTTGGATTAGCCTTCAATATATTGAAGATAATTACATCGTGCTGCAGGATGTAGACTTAATCAATCACAGTGAAGATTTCAACCTAGGATGGTCACTTGCGGCCAAGGCAGGTATTGATACCGAAGCGGACGGAGTTGGCTCAATTTGGGAGTTTTCAGCCAACAAAGCATGGTTATTTAATGAGGATGTTTTATACCGATTTAAAGCATCAACCAATGCCCAAATCGGCACGCAGCAAGGTGATAGAGTATGGTCTACTCTCGCTGCTAAGGTAAATTATCGCTGGACCGATAGTTTTGCTTTTTATGCTGATGTCATTGCTGCGTGGCAAAACAAGGAGTTTGCCGAGCGTCCTCTTGCACTCGGTGGAGATGAAGGGATCCGTGGCTTCCCACAAAGCTATCAACAAGGTACGCAAACGGTCAAATCCTCATTCGAACTCCGCATGTACCCTAACATTAATATTTATCAGCTTGTTGATTTAGGGTTCGTTGGCTTTGTTGATATGGGAAAAGCATCCGGGAATATACAACATCCTAATATAAGCAATAACATGCTCGGCAGTGTAGGGCTCGGAGTTCGTTTATATTCCGCACGTTCAAGTAACGAAAACGTAGTGCATATAGACTTTACTAAACCATTAAGTAGTTACCCTGAAGTTGACAGCTGGGAACTAGGTTTATCAGTAGAGACTCACTTTTAAATAGCGCCTCAAAGGGTCAATGTAAAGGTGATGGTGCTCCCTTCCAACGTAACAGTGAGTTCCGCGTCAATGGCTTCAGCAAAGGCCCTAGCAATAGGCAACCCCAAGCCAAAGCAATCA
This sequence comes from Pseudoalteromonas sp. OANN1, assembly GCF_024124685.1. NCBI lineage: Bacteria > Pseudomonadati > Pseudomonadota > Gammaproteobacteria > Alteromonadales > Pseudoalteromonadaceae > Pseudoalteromonas > Pseudoalteromonas sp. OANN1. Next base: position 111,071 of record NZ_JAMXSE010000005.1, on the reverse strand, counting down.
TTCGCGCTTCTCGATTGGTCGCTTTGCCATAGTGGTTCAAATAATTGTGCTAAATTCACACTTTCGAGCTCGCCGGAAACCTGATTGCTCACTCGAACATTTATTCCATCCATCGCCCCTTTTTCAACAACAATAAGTGCTTTTGAACCCAGTACACGGTGACGCTTGGCATTTTTTAGTAAGTTACCAATGATACTCTCGACTGCCATTAAGTTGGTCTGAATTGGACATTCTGAGCGAGTTGTCTGAATCTCAACGTTATCAAGTGCTATCTCACCTATCGAGCGGTTGACGACTTGCAATACATCAACAACATCGTCTTTGGGTAGCTTTATCTGCTCGTATTTATGTAGCAACATTACATTGGTGACGATGTTTTTCATCCGCTGACTTATTCTTAATACTTCTGGCACAAAGTCATCCGCCAGTTCATTGTCTTCCGGGAAGCGTGAAATAACTTCCGCCAAATTAATAAGCTCCGTAATGGGCGTTTTTAATTCATGCGAAATATCTGAGGTTAAGCGCTTTTCTCGCAAGTACAATTGTCTGTTTTCAACAATAAAACGGTTTAAGCTTTGCTCAACGGGTAATAACTCAAAGACTGGCTTTTCTAATATTAAGGTGTCTGAATCGTTAGAGAAATTTAGTTTGGCTATCTGAGCATTCATACTATTCAACGGCGCGAGACCAACATCGACCGTTTTACGCACAAAGACACGAATAAACACCACAACACATACGATAGTCACGATAAAAACGATATCGATGAGCCAAAGAATAAAGTCCAGTCCCTCCGACGAGGCCGCGTAGGCAATAACAAGCTCATCATCAAAAGATTTTTTTTCCCCTTTTAGGGTATGGATCTGCGGAATAAAACGGGTATATATGATCCGTCCCGCACGACCATCTGGCAGGGTTTCACTTACCACTTTACTTTCACCAAGTGATAGCGACAAATAGGGTAACTCGTGTTGCGAAAAAAGATCTAAGCTGTCAGAGCGTGCAAACACTCGATCGTTCAACCAGATTTGATAATATTCAGGCTCGATATTACCTGTAAACTCAGGTAAAAACTCACCGGAAAAGTGTAGCTCTAGATGATCTTCATCTTCAGAGACTAGCGTCATCAGCATACCAACTTTTGTATGCATCGCTTTGTCGAATTGTGAGTCAATCCAAGAGTCAACAGCCAAATCTGTGGCGAGTAAAATGGCAACTACAACACCTGTGATGGTAATTGATAATGTGCTAACTAAGTTCCCTCGGATCGACTTCATGGTAGTTGCTCAACATAATATCCAAACCCGCGTTTAGTTTTAACTGGCAAGCATTGACCCAGCGCTTTGACCTTTTTGCGTAGCGAAGAAAGGTGAGCTTCGATGGCATTTTTCGACACACTATCGAAATTGCCGGTAATATAAGTGCTCAATTTTTCTGGTGTAATAATCTTATTTTGATTAGTAAACAAACATTCCAAAATTTTATACTCATTGGGTGTTAAGTCTATCCGCTGCCCTGCAATTAACGCCGACTTTAGCTGCAAGTCAATGGTCAAGAAGCCATGCACGATTTCATCACCATCTTGTTTAAATGCCCCTCTTCTCATTAGCGTTAATAGCCGTGCATGCAGCTCATCAAACGAAAAGGGCTTGGCGAGATAGTCGTCTGCACCACTTAATAAACCCAGCACTCGGTCTTCAGGTTGTGACTTTGCTGACAACACCAACACTCGAGTGTCGTTCTTCTGTTGTCTTAGCGCTTTAAGCACACTTATGCCATCCAAACTGGGCAACATGATATCTAAAATAATTACATCATAGTTATCCATCAGCGCCATACTCAAACCGCTAGAGCCATCCGCCGTATCATCTACCGTAAAACCCAGTTTAGAGAGTCCTAAGGTTAAGCTGCGACGCAAGGACTCAGAATCTTCAATCAGTAACACATTCATAAATAAACCTTTGGCTAGTGCTTAATATCACATAGCTTAGTTGCTCAAACTTAAGATTCGCTAAAGAGAACTTCAACTTTCATCAATTCCGAAGGATTTCCTAAGCTTTTCTTAAGTTTCGTCGGATAGTCTTGTGATAAATGCAGCTATTCTTAACACTCTATGAACAAAGTACACTTTTCAACTCCTTATGCAAAACCCTTCATGGTGTTTTTTCTTTCCTTGTTGATGATTTTGACGCTTAGCCGTTTAGGACTATCAGCTTGGATGTTAGAGAGAATGGCAGGCTCTGATCCTTTGACCTTTGTGATATCAGGCCTGCGAGTTGATTTGAGCACTACCGCTTATCTCGCAATACCGCTCTTATTATTAATGGTCGCGCACTATTTTATACCTAAACCACTGAAGCCTTTACTTACTGCGCTAGTAACGGGATATATTGCATTGAGTATTGCATTTGTCCTACTACTCGAAGCTGCAACTCCGGCATTTATTTTGCAATACGACATCAGACCAAATCGTTTATTTATTGAGTATTTGATTTACCCCAAAGAAGTCATTTCAATGCTGTTGAGTGGTCACTTGGGCACAGTGATATTCACCCTACTTTTATGTACTTTGGCTTTAATAACCACCTTGAGATATTTTCCTCGCATTGGCAACGATGTGCCATCAAAACGGAATATAGCTATCTCCACTTTTTGTAGTCTTATCTGTTTAGCGCTGTTAGCAAGAGGCACTCTGGGTCATAGACCGCTTAACCCTGCTACCGTCTACTTCTCACAAGATGCATTGGTTAATTCGCTGACCATCAACTCGGCTTATAGTGTTGCGTTCGCAGCAAAAAATATGGGTAGCGAAAAAAGTGCCAGTGCGCTTTATGGTTCGCTATCCAAAGAAAAGGTTTTTGATACAGTAAGAAAAGCAAGTTACAAACAAGGTTTTATCTCAAATACACTTCCTACCTTAGCCACTAATCCGGCATATCATCAGGGCAAAAAGAAAAACTTAGTGATTATCTTAGAGGAAAGCTTAGGCGCACGTTTTGTAAGCTCGCTAGGGGGAGCAAACCTAACCCCAGAGTTAGATAAACTGTATCAAGAAGGCTGGGGGCTGGAGAATCTCTACGCAACGGGCACCCGATCAGTTCGCGGAATTGAAGCCGTGATCACCGGCTTTGTACCCTCACCATCACGCTCCGTCGTTAAGCTTTCAAAGTCTCAGCAACAGTTTTGTACGTTGGCGGATATTTTAGCCAAAGAAAACTATACCACACAGTTTATTTATGGTGGCGAAAGCCACTTCGATAACATGAAAAGCTTCTTCTTAGGAAATGGCTTTCAACGTATCATTGACTTTGATGATATTGAAAACCCGGAATTTGTTGCGTCTTGGGGCGCCAGCGATGAAGATCTGTTTAATCAAGCGGATAAAGAACTAACTCAGCTGAGTGAAGAAGAAAAGCCATTTTTTAGTTTGATCTTTACATCTAGCAATCACGACCCGTTTGAAATTCCTGACGGAAAAGTAATGTTACCAACAAATCATAAAAGTGATAAACCTGCGCGAGATCTCGCTATCAAGTACGCCGACTATGCCCTCGGAAAGTTTATTGATAAGGCCAAGCGAAGTCGTTATTGGCAAGATACTATCTTTTTAGTCGTTGCAGATCATGATGTCAGGGTGTATGGATCCGAGCCCGTCCCTATTAAGTCTTTTCATATTCCAGCCGTTATTTTGAATTCAGACTTTAATCAAAAGCAAGATAAAAGATTGGTCAGTCAAATTGATTTACCTGTCACTTTGCTTTCTTTAATAGGGGTTGAACGCCCAACGCCTATGCTTGGTTTTGACTTAACCAAACAATATCCAGTGCAAAGAGCGATGATGCAATATTACGATAATTTTGCCTACATTGAAGATGACAAAGCCGCCATTTTGATGCCAGGCAACAGAGTGAGTTATTGGCAATATGACACGGCGACTAAGATGCAAAAACCACTGGTGAATACAACGCACACCGTTGATTTGAAAGAAAAAGCACTATCTCATGTATTATTTAGTAATTTGGCCTATCAGGAGCGAATTTATCGACTAAAAGAGTAAAGCATAAGGTTGTCTTAAGTATTTCTATAGAAAATAAAGATAACTTAGTTTTTATTTTCTCATCAGGAGTTGGATATGTTTAAATTTTTAAAACATATCTCCCCATCAGGCTATACCAGCCTGATGGTTCTCGCCACCTTTTATTGTACCTTTGCTTTTAATAGCCTATTTTTTATCAAAGTATTTAATGTTGCTACAATACAGGACTGGTCCGATTGGCTATTTTTAGCATCTGTCCCTATCCTTTTGTTTTTCCTGACACTGTTACTATTTAGTTGGTTTTCTTTAATCACCTTCGTACGGCCTTTTCTATTCATTACCATTGTGCTATCCAGTGTGTTGCTATACGCATCAATAAACTACGGCGTAATATTTGATAAAAGCATGATGCAAAACGTTATTGAAACAGACACGGGGGAAGCATTTTCATATTTAAATATAAATCTAGTTATTTTCGTAATAACTTTGGGTTTAATTCCTGCTTATTTAATGACAAAAAACAAAATAAGACAGCCACTAAAGCAAAGACTAAAATCCTTTATTCTCATTAATTTTGTTTCAATTACCTTCATCTCTTTGATAGCATTTAGCTTTTATCAAAACTATGCCTCCGTTGGTAGAAACAACAAAGAAGTCGCAAGCTATATCACGCCATTTTCATTTTATATTGCAGGATATAAATACCTGAGAGATAACTATTTTTATCCTCCATTACCATTTCGATTACTAGATAAAACACCTGCTTTAGCTTCCAAGTCAGGTGCTAATATTACCGTTGTTGTTGTTGGTGAAACTGCACGTGCAAGCAACTTTTCATATGGAGGCTATAAAATAGATACTAACGAATACACTAAACAGGACGGCATCAAATATTTCAGTAACATGTCATCTTGTGGCACAGCGACAGCAATTTCAGTACCCTGTATGTTTTCACGGCTAGATAGAGCAGGTTACAATAGCCGTCTTGCTCAGAGCCAAGATAACGTGCTTGATGTGATCCACAGGGCTGGCGCCGAAGTGTTTTGGATAGACAATAATAGTAGTTGTAAAGGTGTATGTAATCGGGTTGAGAATTATCGAATTGATACTAACAAGGATAACCCGCTGTGCGACGGTAAGTATTGCTTTGATGAGGTACTAATCCCATCACTTATGAATACCATAAACAACGCGCAAACAAGCAATATTGTTGTTGTCTTACATATGATTGGCTCGCATGGCCCAACTTATTATCGCCGTTACCCTAAAACACAGCAAAAATTCCTCCCAGATTGCCAACGCAGCGATATCCAAAATTGTACGCCTCAAGAATTAGTGAACACCTATGACAATACCATCGCTTATACAGATTTAGTGTTGCACAAAATCATTACACAACTGTCTTCGTTAGACGCAGAAACTGTCAACATGCTCTATGTTTCCGATCATGGCGAATCACTTGGTGAAACCGGATTATATTTACATGGCTTTCCATATCGTCTAGCGCCTAAAGAGCAAACTCAAATCCCGATGATTTACTGGAGTAATCGGCTAACAAATAAAAACTATAGTGGTTGCATTGACGCTGTAAAACAGCAACTCCTTTCTCATGACAATATCTACGATACGTTACTTGGCTTAACGCAAGTTAAGTCGAAAACCTATCAGTCCAAAAAAGACATATTCGCAACCTGTCGAACTCAATTACTCGCAACTAATGGAGAAACTAATGCATTTTGATAACACCAATAAGCCAACTGGAGCAAAACGACTATTGCTGGCGCTTGGACACTCATTTAGAGCGTTTAATTGGCTCACAAAAAATGAATCCGCCTTTCGGCAAGAGCTTATTCTATTGCTGGTTACTATCATTTTGCTATTTACACTTGAACTTTCACTCTATGAGCGCGTTATGTTGTTTTGTGCAACGCTGTTTGTGATGTTTGCAGAGATAGTGAATACCGCTATTGAAGCAACAATTGATAGAGTCGGTTTAGAGATCCATCCATTGTCGGGGCTTGCCAAGGATTTGGGCTCGGCTGGCGTGTTGATCGCACTTATCGTTTTTATCTGTATCTGGGGCAGCTGTTTATATCAAAACCTCTACTAGCAAGTAATGGCCAATCAAGCTTATGTTTGGATGAGAGAAGCCAAACATAAGCTTTAGCGCTAACCTATTACTTCCGTTTACGCTTTGTTCTTGTTCCTAAAATACGTTTTTTGTCTCTTTGCTTCTTAGACTTACCAGAATTACGGCGAGTGTCTTTAGGCTCTTTGGTTAAATCAGGTTCATAGCCTGGTAGCCATTGCGGTGCAAATCGCTCATCTAGAAAAATTTCTATTTCTTCTAGTAGCCACTGCTCATCAATACTCACAAGCGAAATGGCTTGGCCGTTTTGTCCAGCACGACCACTACGGCCGATACGGTGCACATAGTCTTCAGCAACATAGGGTAACTCAGCATTGAAGACATAGTTTAGCGAGTCAATGTCAATGCCACGAGCTGCTACATCCGTTGCGACCAAGACGCGAATTTCACCTGATTTGAATTGAGATAGCGCTTTGTCACGCGCGCCTTGAGACTTATCACCGTGGATCGCTGCAGTTTTAAGGCCATCCTTATTCAATTCTTTTGCGTAGCTATCAGCACTATTTTTTGTGCGAGTAAACACCAGTACCTGATGCCAATTATTTTTGCCAATCAAGTGGGAGATCAATTCACGTTTGCGATCTTCGTCTACCGAATAGAAAGTTTGCGTAACTGTACTTGCGGTGCTGTTCTGGGATTCAACACCTACTCGCTTAGGGTCGTTCAACCAAGGCTTTACTTGGGATAACACAGCATCGTCAACCGTAGCTGAAAATAGCAACGTTTGACGCTTAAGCGGCATAGTACGCATGATCCGCTTAATTTCCCCCATAAACCCCATATCTAACATGCGATCAGCTTCATCGAAGACCAGGTGTTGAATATTTTTGAGTGTTAATGTGCCTTTGATTAGGTGATCAAGTAAACGCCCAGGTGTCGCCACCACTACATCTACACCCGCTCTTAAGCGCTTTTCTTGCGGGCCAATATTTGCACCGCCATATAAGCACACGACATTTAAGCTGGTGTTCACCACTAACTTTTCAGTATGCTCTGCAACCTGTTGTGCCAGCTCACGAGTCGGCGTTAGTATCAATGCCCTAACCGATTTCTCACCTTGCGCGCCGCCCATCAGCATGGAGTGCAAAATCGGCAGCATGAAGGCAGCAGTCTTACCGGTTCCAGTTTGGGCACTTGCAATTAAATCAAAACCACTGAGCAGAAGTGGAATACTCTTTTCTTGGATTGGTGTTGGTGACTCAAACCCAAGCTCAGTAATTGCGCTTAGTAGTTCGGGGTGAAGTTGTAGCTCGCTAAATGTCATTGGAGATCAGTGTCTATTACCAAAATTGTGCGGATTATAGCAAATAATTATCTAAGCACTGTAATGTTCTAATACTGATTTTTATTTAGCCAGAACAACTTCTCAGATAAGATTAATCACGCTAACGCACAATCCCCAAAAGTGATAAATAAGGAGATGTACATGTCACAAAAGCAATTGAAACTTTTAGCGGTGAGCCTAGGATTTCTCGCCATTGCGCCTTTATTTGGTTTACTTATTGCTGAACTTAGTGTTGCAGTATTAGATTGTCGGGTTGCAGAAAGTGGTCATTCTGATTGTGTTATCGGCGGTATCGATATTGGCATGCTACTGGCCATTTTATACACAGGTGGTTGGGTAAGTATGATTTCTATCCCTGTGGCAGGCTTGGCGGCTTTGGTCTGTTACGCAAAATACCGAAATGCAAACCTAAATAAAAACCAATAAAAAAGGGGCTAAATGCCCCTCTTCTCTTCACATCAATTTGATTAAATTGCTGCGTTTCTGAATTCTTTAACAAATTGCTTAACAGGCATATCATTACAACGTAAGTTGCGAACCTGTTGGTTGTTCAAACGTAAGTGATTAACGCCGTGACGTACTGCATCTAAACATAGCTCAGTTGCGGTATCTGTTTTTTCAGCGATTAGCTCAACTTTCTTTTCTTGCTTTTGCGAGCGCTTTGCCGCTTTTGCAAACTCACGAATATCTTCACCATTACAGTGGATGCTTGGTGAGAAGCGAGAAATAAATAGGCCTAGTGATGCAGCTTCTTTACGTGCTGCACTGAAACCTTGCTCTGCTGCAACAGCACATACTTTCGTCGCTGGTGATGCGTCAGCTTGAGTGAACTCAACCTGTGAAGCGAAAGCCGTTGTAGAAACCAAAGAAACAAGACCAAAGAAAGAGAGAGATTTAAGCATAATATACCCCAATTGAACGATTCGGCGCGGATTATAATTACAACGATGAATAAGTAAACAGCTAAATCATGCAATTTTGGTTATTTAATGATCTATTTACACTAAGCTAAAATCCTCGTTATCATCTCGCTAAACTTGTGCAAAATTTAACAACTGCCACCATGCTTCTCAGCTGACTAAATAAGTAATTTCACCCAAGCGCTGACCCTCTCGTTTTTAAGTGATAAACTTTGCCAAATAACAGCAAGAATCTAAAGAGCGCGCTATGAAAATTGTTTCGTTTAATATAAACGGCCTCAGAGCTAGACTGCATCAATTACAGGCATTGATTGAAAAACACCAACCTGATGTCATTGGACTGCAAGAAATTAAAGTCCATGACGAAGCTTTTCCTATCGACGATGTAGAAGCACTTGGCTACCATGTTTACTTCCATGGTCAAAAGGCGCATTACGGTGTGGCACTACTCTCCAAGAAACCTGCAAAAGCTATCCAAAAAGGCTTCGCTACGGATACTGAAGAGTCACAACGTCGCATGATCAGCGGTACGTTTGAAAGTGATTCAGGTAACGAAGTTACCGTTATGAATGGTTACTTCCCTCAAGGTGATAACATCAGCCATGAAACTAAATTTCCGTATAAAAGACAATTTTATGCAGATCTCATGACCCACTTGAATGATTTTGCCGATCCTCAATCTAACCTTGTTGTCATGGGCGATATTAATATTTCTCCACTGGATGCGGATATTGGTATTGGTGAGCAAAACCGCAAGCGTTGGTTAAAGACGGGTAAGTGCTCGTTCCAACCAGAAGAGCGCGAGTGGTTAAAAACACTGCTAGATTGGGGCTTTAAAGATACATTTAGAGTGCTGACACCTGATGCAACCGAAAAGTATTCGTGGTTTGACTACCGCTCAAAAGGGTTTGATGATAACCGTGGTCTACGCATAGATGTGGTTTTAGCAACCGCGCCATTAACTGCGAAATGTATCGAAAGTGACATAGATTACGAATTGAGAGGAATTGATAAGCCCTCAGATCACGCACCAATTTGGGCAACTTTCGACATTTAATCGTCTGCTTTTTCCGCCGAGACTGTGAATACAGTGCTCGGCATAGAGCAAAATCACCAAATTTAAAAACTGGATAGAAACGTGACGTTTATCGCTGCCCTTGGGTTATTTTTACTCAGTTTTCATCGCAAAGAATACCAGCAATTACTACAAGTACCAGCCAGACAAACCGGCGTATTAAGTTGTGCGGTTGTCCTCACGTTACTGTGGCAAATAAAGGCAGGTATTTTACCTGAACTGAACATTCATATTCTTGGAATAACCGCAGTAACGTTAATTTTAGGTTGGCGACTGGGTGCGTTGAGTGCAACTTTGGCATGCCTCGTCCATAGTTACTTTAGTACTTTTACCTTGGTGGAGTTTGGTAATTTTTGGCTGTTTACTGCACTGTTCCCTGTCTACTTAAGCTATGGACTCTTTGCCCTTTGCTATCATCATTTACCGCGGCACTTTTTCGTTTATATTTTTGTTTGTGCATTTATTTTCGCAGGTACGGTTGGCTGTTTAAAGATACTTCTAAGCGCATTCTATTATTATGCAATCGATGCCTATACTTGGTATCAGTTAGCAGACAATTATCTCCATTTTGCCGTAATAATGTGGTTCCCTGAAGCCATGTTAAATGGCATGGCTATCACCTTACTCATTACATATCGCCCACATTGGGTAAAAACTTTTTTTGATAGGGAATACTTAGACAAATGATCTCCCACTACCGCTGTCCACTGTGTAAACTGCCATTATATCAAGGCGGTGCAAGCTACAGCTGCAATAATAATCATCAATTTGATATTGCCAAAGAAGGCTATGTCAACTTACTACCCGTGCAAAATAAAAAATCAAAACAGCCGGGCGACAACCAAGAAATGGTTGCGGCGCGTCGGGCATTCTTCGAAACCGATCATTATCACTTTCTACGTGATAGACTTGCACAAATCGTCTCTGAAAAAGCGCCGACTACCCTGCTGGACTTAGGATGTGGTGAAGGCTTTTACACCCATGAAATCGCAAATCGCTGCGAGAATGCCAAAGTCTACGGGGTCGATATCGCAAAGCCTGCTGTCCGTTATGCAGCTAAACGCTATCCTCAAGTAGAGTTTAGCGTAGCCTCCATCAAAGAGGCTCCTTTTGAAAATGAATTTGCAGATGTGATTGTGAGTATTTTTGCGCCAGTGTTCGCCGAGGAACTCGCTCGCCTGTGCAAACCATCAGGCAGTTTGTATGTCATCTCACCTGGTGAACACCATCTATTCGAACTCAAGTCTCTGATTTATGACAATGTAAAACTACACAAGGCACCAGAAACACCACAAGGGTTTGAATTGGTTGAACGGACTAAATTGCAACAAACACACAGAATGGAATTTGAGTGTGTTGAACACTTAATCATGATGACGCCATTTGCATGGAAATTTAAGCAACAACACATGGATAGATTACAAAAGATGGACCATATCGAAATCACGCTCTCGTTTTTGATAAACCAATATCAGCGCAAGTAACCCAACATCAGATCACCAATTATGAGCAAATCGCTGCCTACTTGCTTGGTAGGCAGGCAAACAGGAATTACAGATTTTCTTGCGTAAACGCTTTGTCCATTTTATCGAACATATCTTTTAGCAACCGCGCTAAATCTCTGTATCTAGGCTTTCTTGAAGACATGGGCGAATCATAGCCGTTGGCAACCATCTTCTGATGCAGTTCTGTATACCAAGAATACAAAGCCGGATTTAACGGCGTTTCAGCTCTTTTACCAAGCCATAATAACCCTTGGACAGGAAGCGATAAAAAGAATAAAGCAATCGCAATGGTTTGCGGCAAATATTGAAAACCCAATTGGCTGGTCTGCAAAAACAGAGTAAACACCGCCAGCATAGGCATTGTATTTAAAGCAAGTTCTGTCGCCTTGATCACCCTAAATTCAGGGAACAACGGTGCTAGCTCCTTGCGCATAGGCCACTCTTTCGAGTATTGACGTCCAAGTTGCACTTGCGAAATAAGACTTTTTTGCATCATAACTCCTAGGTGCTAACTTTTATATAAAAAATGAGGTAAAATCGACGTCTTTACTGTCAACTATACCTTAGTCTAAATGCGTAGCTTATATGCGCTATAGCTTTAAGCTTAATACGCAATAACTGTTATTGTCAAAACGGAAAGTCATTATGTCATCTCAGCATGTTTTGGTTCTTAATTGTGGAAGCTCCAGTCTTAAGTTTGCAATCATCGATAACGCAACGGGAGAGGAGATATTATCAGGTCTGGCTGAACGCCTAGCTGAACAATCACCACAAATTAAATATAAGTTCCAAGGCAACAAGGAAATCGTGCCCCTAAATAGTGGTGATGCGCACCAAGTTGCGATCACAACGCTTGTAAAACTTATCAAAGATCTCGCGTTAGACGCAAATCTTGTTGCTGTCGGCCACCGCGTGGTACACGGCGGTGAGCGCTTTACACAATCTGTCATTATCGATGACTCCGTTATAAATGCTATCCAAGAAACGGCTAGTCTGGCGCCTTTACATAATCCAGCTAACCTACTTGGGATCCGCGCAGCCCAAGCCGCATTTGCGCATCTACCGCAAATTGCTGTCTTTGATACGGCTTTCCATCAAAGTATGGATCAAACAGCGTACCTTTATGCCCTACCTTATTCACTATATCGTGAACATGGTGTTAGACGTTACGGTTTCCACGGTACCAGCCATGCTTATGTATCGGCGCAAGCCATCGAGATTTTAGGCTTAAAAGATAAGCCATCGCGTATTATTACCGCACACTTAGGCAATGGTTGTTCCGTTACCGCGATTAAAGACGGTAAATCGGTGGACACCAGCATGGGCTTAACACCATTAGAGGGGCTAGTGATGGGCACCCGAAGTGGTGATATTGATCCGGGCTTGTTCTCGTTTTTAGTTAATCACCTTAACTATTCAACACAGCAAATTGACACTTTGTTGAATAAACAAAGTGGCCTTTTAGGTATTAGTGAGCTTTCTAACGATTGCCGAACTATCGAAGAAGCTGCGCAGGAAAACCACCCTCAAGCAACACTGGCGCTTGATATTTTCTGTTATCGTTTAACCAAACAAATTGCTAGCTTCTTGGTACCACTAAACGGTTTAGATGCACTTGTATTCACTGGCGGAATTGGCGAAAACTCTGACGTTATCCGTGAAAAAGTAGTGAACCAACTTAACTTCCTTGGCATGCACATCAATAAAGAGCGTAACCTCAACGCACGCTTCGGTAACCAAGGGGTGATCACTGATGAGTCTCACTCCCCTGTCGCTATGGTCATCCCAACCAACGAAGAATGGGTGATTGCCAACGATGCAGCCACGCTTGCTAAAGGAGTGTAATGATGGGTCGTCGTATTATGCTTATTCCTATTTCAACGGGCGTTGGGTTGACGTCGGTGTCTGTAGGAATAGTCCGAGCACTGGAACAAAAAGCAGTAAAAGTAAACTTCTTTAAGCCAATCGCACAACCTCGTAAAGATGAAGTCGGCCCCGAGAAGTCAACACTCATCGTTCAGCAAGGTTCTACCATTGCCCCACCCACGCCGTTTGAGCTGAGCTACGCTGAGCAAATGATAGGTGATGGTAAAGGCGATGACCTGTTAGAAGAAATTGTGGAGCGCTTTGAAGGCACAGTACAAGATGATGAAGTTGCCATAATTGAAGGAATGGTTCCTACCCGTCGTCAACCTTACGCTGGCCGTGTAAACCGCGAAATTGCGCAAACATTAGGTGCAGATATCGTGTTTGTCTTAACGCCGGGTAATGACTCTATCGACGAGCTTGAAGACCGCTTAGAGATTGCTGCTGGCAATTATGGCGGTGTAAACCACCCTCGCGTATTGGGTTGTATTTTCAATAAAGTGAATGCACCGCTGGATGAAGATGGCAGAGCGCGCGCCGATCTGGTTGATCAATACAAACCAGAAGAGCTTGAAAATGAAATGAATCGTTTGGCATCGCTGCCTATTTTCAGAAAGCACCCATTTCAACTTTTAGGTGCCATTCCATGGGACTTTGACTTAGTAGCGCCGCGAGTTATCGACTTAAGTAATTATTTAAAAGCCGAAATCATCAATGCGGGTGACATGGAGCACCGTCGTCTGCGCCGTGTTACCTTCTGTGCAAGAACAGTATCGAACATTCTTAACCACTTCACACCAGGCGCCCTGTTGGTTACTCCTGGCGATCGGTCGGATATCTTAGTCGCTGCATGTTTGTCGGCCATGAATGGCACCAAGATTGGCGCCATCTTGTTAACTGGTGGATTCAAACCAGAAGAGAAGATCATGACCTTATGTGAGCAAGCGATGGATACCGGTCTGCCTATCCTTGCTACTGAGGCCGATACTTGGCGCACTTCTTTGCTATTACACAATTTCAATATGGAAGTGCCAAGCGATGACGAGCAGCGCATCGAGCGCGTAAAGCAGCATAACGCCCGTCACATCGATAGCGAATGGCTGGAAAGTTTGGCCAAAGGGGTCGCGAAAACCCGCAAACTCTCGCCTCCTGCGTTTCGTTACCTACTGACTGATTTAGCTAGACGAGCAAGCAAAACTATTGTGCTGCCTGAAGGTAATGAGCCGAGAACGATTAAGGCGGCTGCTATCTGTGGTGCGCGAAATATCGCTAAAACCGTACTGCTTGGAGACAGAGAAGAAATTGAGCGTATCGCCCAGCAACAAGGTGTTGAGCTGAATGAAAACGTGACTATCTTATCTCCTGAAGAAGAGCTGCAAAAGTACATTGCGCCTATGGTTGAGCTACGTAAAAACAAAGGCCTAACCGAGGTTGTTGCGGCAGAGCAACTGCAAGATAACGTCGTGCTCGGCACCATGATGTTAGCCGAAGGCCAAGTTGATGGCTTAGTATCTGGTGCGGTAAATACCACCGCCAATACTATTCGCCCACCACTGCAGTTAATCAAAACGGCACCAGGCGCGTCGTTGGTAAGCTCAGTATTTTTCATGTTGCTACCGGACCAAGTGTTAGTATACGGCGACTGCGCAATTAACCCAGATCCAACGGCAGAGCAGTTAGCAGATATTGCAATTCAATCTGCAGATTCCGCTGCAGCATTCGGCATTGAGCCTCGCGTTGCCATGATCAGTTACAGCACAGGAACATCAGGACAAGGTGCAGATGTAGAAAAAGTCCGTGAAGCTACCGAGATCGCACAAAAGAAACGCCCTGATCTCGATATTGACGGGCCGCTGCAATACGATGCTGCCATTATGGAAAATGTCGCACGTAAAAAAGCGCCAAACAGCAAAGTCGCTGGTAAGGCAACGGTATTTGTCTTCCCAGATTTAAATACAGGTAACACCACATACAAGGCGGTGCAGCGAAGTGCTGAACTTGTCAGCATCGGACCTATGTTACAAGGTATGCGTAAGCCGGTTAACGACCTAAGCCGCGGGGCTTTGGTTGATGACATCGTGTACACCATTGCCTTGACAGCTATTCAGGCAACACAAATCGAAGAATAATCTTTATCCCAAGGGTTCAATACATGAGCCCTTTTCTTTATCACATCACTAATCCTCTAGAATTCGGGCGAACCCTCTGGTCTTTAAATTGACTTCGCTATACTATGAATTATACCAATTGGTATTTTTCAAAAAACAAGGGTTGGTAATGTCAAAGCAAACGCTGCAATTGCTCAAACAAGAATTTACGATACATAGCTTGGATTGCGATGACGCTGTCCCGCAAGCTGTGTTAAACAGTAAAATCTTTTTTATTGCCAAAACAGAAGATGAACTCTCTATCGTTTGTGCGTCAGATATCGCAGTCAGTAGCCTCGCGGCTGAAAGTCATTGGAGAGCATTGGAAGTCGTTGGTCCGCTAGGGTTTTCATTAACGGGGATTATGGCTAATATTTCTGGTGTATTAGCAAAGTCCAACGTCTCTATTTTTACCTTATCAACATACGATACCGATTACATTCTGGTAAAAGAAAGCCAAATCCAGCAAGCGATGCAAGCACTTAAAAAAGATGGATATTTATTACTTTGATTGAACTCTCACCACCAATCCAATATCGGCCAATATCCCAAATCGCAAACCCGATTGCGCACATTCCAAGTCCTTTTTCCGGCAAAGTCTTACCGCTAAGTACGCATCCAAACGCGGCGATTGCGTCTGGTATGTTAGGAATAGGCGTTTGCGTACAAATGCGCGTGCCTTTGTTGCTATCTCCTTGTAACGGAAAACTAATCCAGATCAGAAAAAATAACTGCGAATACATTCTACACGCCAATAACGGCTTAAAAATGTTACTGAGCTTAGAGGTCGGCAATGAGTTTGCCAAACCCGAATATCTCAAAGCAAACAGCTTTGGCAAAACCACGATAAAGCTTGGAGAGCCGCTATGCTTTTTTGATATTCCACTCAGTGAAGCAAAAACCATGGCAGCCATTGTGCTACTCAATGCACAAAAGCTTGGTGCGTGTTATTATCCTTTAAAACAAGTATCTGCGGCCAAAGAGCCGATAATCACAATTGCAAGGGCGTGTGCTTTATGACAACCACCATGTATGGGATCAGCAACTGCGATACCATTAAAAAAGCCAAAAAATATCTACAAGACAACAATATCGAATTTACTTTTCATGACTATCGTAAAGATGGATTAGACGAAGCTCTACTCACTGCTTTTATTGACCAACTTGGCTGGGAAAACGTGTTAAACAAACGCGGAACCACTTATCGAGCCCTTAGCGAAGAACAAAAACAAAATCTCGACGCGCAGTCAGCGAAGCAACACCTTTTGGCAGCACCAGCCATGATAAAACGCCCTATTTTGCAGTACCAAGGTCAATATCACTTGGGTTTTAAAGCTGCACAGTATGATGAGATTTTTGCCTAATGAGCGAAGTAGTTAAGCTCGCTCAAGCTCTGATCCAAAGGGCTTCTGTTACACCTGATGATGCTGGCTGCCAACAATTAATGAATGAACGTTTGGCAAAGCTTGGCTTTACCATCGAAGAACACTTCTTTGTTGATACGCTCAATACGTGGGCACGAAAAGGCGACAGTGGACCACATTTTTGCTTTGCTGGACACACAGATGTAGTACCGGTTGGCGACGAGAGTCAATGGCAACACCCGCCATTTGCTGCTGTGATTGAAAATGACATGTTACATGGCCGTGGAGCTGCTGACATGAAAGGCTCACTTGCAGCTATGGTCGTAGCAACGGAAAGATTTATCGAAAAACACCCCAACCACAAAGGGTCATTGTCTTTTTTGATAACCTCTGATGAGGAAGGCCCTTTCGTGAACGGCACAACTCGAGTTGTAGATTTATTAGAAGCCCGAAACGAAAAAATTGATATGTGCTTAGTCGGTGAACCTTCATCACGTCATGAACTTGGTGACGTCGTAAAAAATGGTCGTCGCGGTTCACTTACCGGACACCTAAAAGTGATTGGAAAACAAGGTCACGTAGCCTACCCTCATCTCGCTAAAAACCCCATCCACTTATCTGCGGCGGCGATTGCTGAACTCAGTCAGACCGAGTGGGATCAAGGGAATGCATTTTTCCCCGCAACAAGCTTTCAAGTTTCCAATATCAATGGCGGAACAGGGGCTGGCAATGTGATACCGGGCTCTTTGCAAGTACAGTTTAACTTTCGCTTTAGCACCGAAGTTACAGCCGATGAGCTCAAACAACGTGTTATTACTATTCTAGACAAGCATCAACTTGATTATGAACTTAATTGGATACTGAATGGCCTACCGTTTTTAACAGAGCCAGGTCCATTGCTCGATGTGACGATTGCAGCCATCAAAGAAGTGACGGGAAGGCAAACCACACCGGAGACTTCAGGTGGCACGTCGGATGGTCGATTTATTGCCCAAACGGGATGTAAGGTGATTGAGCTTGGCCCAATTAATGCCACAATCCATCAAGTCGATGAATGTGTGAGTTGCAAAGACCTAGATCAATTAGCCTTAGTCTATGAAAAGATCTTGGAGAAGTTACTTGCCTAGCCGCTATATGCTTACAAGCGCTGAATGTAGCGCTTGTGGCGTCAACGAATCACATCTTGCTTTTTACCAGGGCCGCCATGTGCATAGCGCAATCGTTTCTGATCTCAACGCCCTCTCACAAGCTGCAAAAAAGGCCGGTTTTGAGTTCTACATGGCGTCCGCATATCGAGGATTTGAAAGGCAAAAAGCGATTTGGAATAGCAAGTTTGCGATGCGCCGTCCTGTTTTTGATATCACTAACCAAGAGATAGAGCTGAGTAATCTCTCAGACATCGACAAAGTAAAAGCAATTATGTTGTTCTCCGCCCTACCCGGTGCAAGTCGCCACCATTTGGGCACTGATTTAGATGTGTTCGCCAAAAACCTCGTACCGACAGGACAATCACTACAACTAGAACCATGGGAATACCAGCAAAATGGACATCAGCACGAATTTTCGCTGTGGCTTGACGCGCATTTAGCAACTTTTGGTTTCTACCGGCCTTATGATCGTTATCGAGGGGGAGTTGCCGAAGAACCTTGGCATATTAGCCACCAGCTAACGGCATCAAAGCTTGCCACGCTGCAATCCGTTGACGCAATTGATGCCGTGCTTAAACGCAGCGATATCAAAGGTAAAGACGCAATACTGGCGGATCTCAGCGCACTACATCAGCAATTTATCACCAATGTAGCGCAGCCATAACGACTGATCCGAGCTTAAGTTACTTAGACTAGGGTCTGTTGATCTTTCAAGTTTGTTTTTGCAGCAGTTTGATTGGTATTTATACAAGGCAGAGCCAGCGTAGCATAGTCATTCTATGTAACCTGAGGTTTGGATAAGGAATGTTCCAACTCATTGTTGCTAAAGCACAACTTAGTTTTTTCCTTGTCTAGCCAGCAAGTTTTAGGGAAAACAAGGCGAATTTACGCACCAATAGCTGGCTATTGGAAGTGAATTCAACGCAGTTAGCGCTAAAACTGGCTGCTAGAAAGGCATTAATTATCCGCAGCTCAGGTTATGTAAGTCTGGCTATAAAGACTTTGTGCTCCTGCAAAGTCACCTTACCCCACATCCTTGTGGGGCAACACAGAAGAAATGCTAATCAAGCGCTGCCCTTTGGGTTCATCTGAGTGCGCTTTGTTCATTGTTGCTCAACTTTTGCCTAGATTACTAGGCGGCAAGTCGAGCGTCGCGACCAAAACACACTCAGAAGAACAAAAATCAAACAGCAAAGTTCAACAGGCCCTAGAAACGAAAGGTTATTTGTTTTTGTCGTGGATAGCGTCAAGCCTAGCCAGTAGACTTGAGGTATCAAAACGGTTGCCGCCAAGCGCTTGAACATCCGCATAATATTGATCCACTAAAGCTGTAAGCGCCAAATTTGCGCCGTTACTTCTTGACTCGTCTAGTGCAATGCCTAAATCTTTTCTCATCCAATCGACTGCAAAACCAAAGTCATATTCGCCTGCCAACATGGTTTTATAACGATTCTCCATTTGCCAAGAGCCAGCTGCACCCTTAGCAATCGTTTCAATTACCTTTTCACCATCAAGACCCGCCTTTTTAGCAAAGTGTAAGCCTTCTGCGAGCCCCTGTACCACACCTGCGATACAAATCTGATTGACCATTTTACAAAGCTGCCCAGCACCCACTTCTCCAATTAATTGGCTAAAGCGAGCAAACGCGGCCATGATTGGTTGTGCTTTTTCAAACGTACTTTCGCCTCCTCCAACCATCACCGTTAACACGCCATTTTCTGCACCAGCCTGACCGCCAGATACAGGGGCATCTAAGAATTCAACTTGTAATTTTCTGGCTTCTTGCGCTATTTCACGGGCAACTTTTGCAGATGTTGTCGTATGGTCAACTATCACCGCTCCCGGCTTTACCCCCGCTAACACACCACTCTCGCCATATACGACTGAGCGTAAATCGTCATCATTGCCAACACACATAAACACAAAATCACAGTCAGTCGCTGCATCTTTAGGTGTAACTGCAAAGTTGCCAGCATACTCAGCGGCCCATTTTTCGGCTTTGCTGGTGGTACGATTGTATACCGTGACTTGGTAACCCGCCTTTTGCAAATGCCCAGCCATTGGATACCCCATGACGCCTAATCCTATAAATGCGACTTTCACTGACATATTTCTGTCCTATTTCGTTGTTATCTTAATAAGAATGGAGTTTTTATACCCGACCACCTCTGTCATAGCAAATGAAAAAACCGCTTTGATACCGAATAACATGAATAAATCACACGGAGCCTGAAAGGATGGAGAATATTTATCGTTTTAGTGCACAACTTATTGATGGCCAAGTTTTGCCATTACAGTCTTTAGCGGGAAGACCGCTATTGATCGTTAACATTGCGAGCAAATGTAGCTTTGCTCCGCAACTGTCTGCACTTGAAAAGCTATACAGCAAATACAAACCTTTTGGATTTGAGGTATTGGCCTTTCCTTGTAATCAGTTCGGTCGCAATGAACCACTTGAAGATGAAATGCTTAAAGAGTTTTACAATACACATTTCAATTTAAGCTTTAAGATCTGTACTAAAACACAAGTCAACGGACCTGATGCACATCCATTATTTAGCTATTTAAAATCTCACACCCGTGGTATCGCGCAAAACCGCGCAATTAAATGGAATTTTACCAAGTTTCTAATAAACTCTGAAGGCATGCTAGTATCAAGATATGCCCCAAGAACAAAACCAGAAACGCTTAAGTCAGTGATAGAGAGCCACATTAATCATGAGAATCGCCCTATTCAGTTCGCAAAACTATGAAGTGCCGTTTTTTGAGCAAGCCGTAAATACCTACTCAGAACTTGAAATAAGTTTTATTAGTGAGTCACTCAATGAAAAAACGGTTTCGCTGTGTCAGCACTATGACGCGGTTTGTGTATTTGTAAACGATACTGTAAATGCACAAGTGATTGATAAACTGGCTGACTATGACGTTAAAACCATCGCCCTACGCTGCGCAGGTTTCAATAATGTTGATATTCAACAGGCAAAACAGCGTGACATAAAGGTTGTCCGTGTCCCAGCCTACAGCCCAGAAGCGGTTGCAGAACACTGTATCGCGTTGATGCTAACGCTCAGCCGCAAGACACATAAGGCCTACAATCGAGTTCGAGAAGATAATTTTGATCTCAACGGCTTACTCGGTTTTAATATTTACAATAAAACGGTTGGTATCATCGGCTGTGGCAAAATTGGCCAAGCCTTAGTCAGTATCTTAAACGGCTTTGGTGCCAATGTGCTGGTTTATGACCCAAACATTGGAGAAGGTCCCTATACTTTGGTCTCTCTAGATATCTTACTAGCACAATCGGATATTATTAGCCTGCACTGTCCGCTTAATGAATATACCCATCATATTATTGATGATGCTGCGTTTGCCAAAATGAAAGCGGGTGTGATGCTTATTAACACCAGTAGGGGTGCCCTGTTAGATAGCAAAGCCTGTATCGCCGCGCTCAAGTCTAAACGCCTCGGTTACCTCGGCTTAGACGTGTATGAGCAAGAGTCAGAGCTATTTTTTAAAAACCACAGTGAAGAGATAATTCAAGACGATGTTTTCTCGCGTTTGGTTAGCTTTCCCAATGTACTAGTTACAGGGCATCAAGGCTTCTTTACCAAAGAAGCGCTAAAACAAATTGCAACAATAACCTGTGAAAACCTCGCCGCAGCAAGACTGGAAAAGCCGTTGATAAACCAAGTAGTCTGATTTCAGAACCAAAAAAAAGAGCATATCAATCATGATGTGCTCTTTTGGTTACTTCAAAGTCGGGGGAAGTAATTTGATTTATGCTTTACTCTTCAATTCAGCCGTAACCTGAGCTAAACCTACTTCTGAAATTCTCATCGTGATCTCTTTTTGCTTAGCACTCAATAAAGAAATACCTTCAGCAACCATATCATATACCTTCCAGTCTCCATCTTTGCTTTGACGAAACTTAAAATGCATGTCTATATCTGGTTTTGACTGCTCTCTTATTACCACCTTAACCGTCGCAAAATCAGCACCATCAGAAACCGGTAACTCTTCAAACAATACGTCTTGGCCTTTGTACTGTAAAAGTGCATTAGCGTAGGTAGATACAAGATAGTTATCAACCGCACCAATAAACTCGATGGCTTCGTCTCTTTTTAGCCCTTTAATATGTTTACCAAGCAATTTAAAAGATACAAACTTCACATCGATGTGTGGCATCAAGCGACTACGTACTATGCCCTTCATCTGAGTTTCAGTTGCCTTGCCATCTTGATTAACCGTTTTTATATCAGCAAATAGCTTATCGCCAACTTGGTTAATTAATTCATAAGGTGTGTCATTCGCAAACGCGACACCTGAGAAGATGAGAAAACTGAAAATAACAAGTAACTTTTTCATTGTTTAATCCTTATTAAACTGATGACACTAGTCTATCCAATTTGACGAGTGCAAATAAACATATCAATTCGCACCAAATTGATGCCCCTCTGACATCAATTAACGCAATGTAAAATTTTGCCTTGCGATGACAATGACTCTTTATGAAGTCGTAAAGAAAAGACGTATTCCCTTCATGGCGAGGCCTGTAGGGAAGTATACGGTGTTCAAGCGATGAAAAATGTCAGAAATTGTATCAATTTATTTGGACGCTGAGCCTAGCGAATGAAGCCAAGCCCAGTATTATTGCATAAAGGGGATAAGTTATTGTTGCTAGTGGGGACTACAGTTTCATATCTGCCGCAAAAAACGTGATGTTATCGTTGCTTTCTAGCTTTTTCAGCGTTTCAATTATCGCATCATGCTGCGGTGAAATTGATTCAAGTTGCTGCAAAGTAATTTCATTTTTTTCAAGCTTTTCAGCCAGGGTATTTCCGATGAATGCCATTCTCTGCTGCGCACAAACACTATTGGAAAGCCAACTACCACACAAAGAAACGATGCCTATGTTTGGCGCTTTCTTCATTAAGACGTGTTGCTCAATAGCAGGTAATCCCGCTAAGCAACTTACTCGACCACAAAATATCAAATGCGAAATCAATTGTTGGGTATGTGTTCCTGTTAAATCTAGTGCGCCTTGCACCTCTGCTGCACCAAAATGAAGCTGCATGGCATCGGCTAAGCCAGCGAAATCAGACTGGGTATACACGAGATCCGCACCTAGCTTTTCAAGCAGCTTTTTATATTTTGACTCGGAACATGCCGCCACCCCAAGCCCAACTTGTTTGGCAAATTGTATTGCCATTTGGCCAACTGGATGATGAGCAGATTCGATTAAAACCGTATCCCCTGCATTTAATTGCAGCTTGAATAGCCCTATTAATGCACACATTGCCGGTGCAATTGAAGCGGCAGCCAACTTTCCATCAACATTTTCTGGTAGTACAGTAAGTGCGTGACTTGGCACCAAGGCAAATTCACTCATCGTGCCTTGCTCTCGAATGTCACCATGCCAAAAAACCCGTGTACCAGGCTCTGGGAATCCCGTTTTACATGCTTTTTCCACAACACCCACAGCGTCAACACCAAACACTCTATTCGGTGTTTCTTCACAGGGACAATTGGCCACTTTGGTATCGATAAAGCTTAAACCAACGTATTCAACTTTGACCAAGACTTGATCATCGGTTGCCTCAGGTAAATTAATTTCTCCCTGCTCGAAGGTAAGTCCATTTGTGTGATTGAATCGGACTGCTTTCATCATATGCCTTTGCGTTATGTTAAAAATAAAGTAGTGAGACTAAATTCATTAAACCATTGTTAGCATTTTGCCACAACTTTATTAGTGTAAATATGCTCCTCGCAATTCCAATTGTTTAGTGTCACAATGGCATCAGTCTTAGTGAACTTTCTCGCATTATGGATATTAGCAGCAGATTATTAATCTTTTTAGACGTTGTGGAACGTGGTTCCTTTGCCAGTGCCGCACAACTGAGAAATATCGATCGTTCTGTCATTTCTAAGCAGATGACCAAGCTGGAAGAAGAACTCGGTGTAAGATTAATGAATCGTACAACTCGTTCCTTCTCGCTCACCTCTGCAGGTTCCGAAATGGTAAAAAAAGCAGAAGAGCTAAGGCTGCTACTAAACGACACTCAGCGCATCGCACAGAATTATCACACCGAGCCTAAAGGTTTGCTTAAAATTGCCAGCTCTACAGTGGTAGGTCGACGCTATGTACAACCTGTTATCAATGACTTTCAAAAACGTTTTCCTCATGTTGAGGTTGAGCTTAGGCTTGAAGACAGGCTCGTGGACTTAGTGGGTGAAGGTTTTGATTTAGCTTTTCGTGTCGGCGAGCCTAAAGATTCATCGCTTATCGCCCGCAGAATTGCACGCAATCGATTACTCATATTAGCAAGCCCAACGTTCTTAAAAACCCATGGCACGCCAAATTCGCTTGAGGAACTCAGCGAATTACCTGCAGCAACCTACGCCAGTGATGCATTAAGGTTTACCAGTATCACCTATCAAGACGAGCAAGGCATCGAACAGCAAATGCCTGTAAAGAGTATCTTCAGAACCAACGACGGAGATACATTGATGGAAAGTGTGCTATCTGGTACTTGTTATATTGTTGCACCAGCCTTTCTAGTCGGTAAAGAAATTACTGAAGGCAAATTACAACCGATTTTAACTAACACAAAACTGGTCGATTTTGCTGCTATGTATGCGCTCTACCCCCACCGCGACTTGCCTGTTAGAACAAGGCTCTTTTTAGATGCATTCAGGGCATATATCGGTGAAGAGACCCCAATATGGGAAACTGAGATCCCAGGGTTTGAACAAATGTACGGCTTTATCCCACCTAAACCCATGTTAACTTTCTAGTCGACAGCAATTTATTCGTATATCTGGGTATCAAGCTTTTAGCAGAAAAGGATTATTGACCTCAACCGTCTAACCTTTTCATCGCGCCTCTCACCATATTCTGGGAATTAATCCACTTTACGCATTCGCTTAGCGAGAGAGGTTCACATATCTGAAAGCCCTGAATATAAGGACAGTCTAAGCTATATAAATACTGCAAGCAGGCATCGCTTTCAACACCCTCGGCAACAATACTGCAGTTCAATTTACGCGCTAAAAACATGCTGGTTTCTACTATGGCTTGATCTTTTTCACTTTCATGACTTAGCCTTACAAACGAGCCGTCTATTTTAATCTGCGAAATTGGTAACTCTTTTAGAATAGAAAATGAAGAAAAGCCAGTCCCAAAATCATCAATACTCACTGCAAATCCCATATCTATTAATGTTTCAATTAGGCTTCTCGCTTTTTCCACTTCTTCCATCACGGTACTTTCTGTAAGCTCAAATACTATATGAGTTGGATCGACTCGATGAGTATCTAGCAGCATGGCAAGAGTATTAATTAGATTTTGTTCAGCAAAATCTTGGCAGGAAAGATTGATATGCACAACCAACTTGTCATCTATTTCAATCAATATTGCGAGGTCTTGGAATACACGGTTAATCACAAACGCACTCAATTGCCTGATCAAATTATTGCGCTCCGCTAACTCAATAAACTGATCTGGCATTATCATTGTGCCGTCGGACTGAGGCCACCTTAATAGCGCTTCTACTCCATGAATATCACCGCTTTGAGAACACACTATCGGTTGATAATAGAGCGTCAGTTCACCTCGGGCGAGCGCAACTTTGAGGTTAGCCAACAGTTGGAATTCAGCCTCAATTCCCTCATGGAGCTCTTCATCGAAGATGACGATGCTTTGACGGCTATGTTTAGCCGAATACATGGCAATATCAGCTTGTTTCAAAAGGTCAAACACATCAAGTTGGCGCGATTTAGTCCATAAGCTTGCTCCTGCACTATACGTCACGTCCAACTGCAACTCTTCAATTTCTATACCTGACTTTAATTCGCTCAGCAGTGCATTATTTTGAGAGTAAATACAATTTACGTCTGTCACGTCCATCAGGATGATAAATTCATCGCCGCCCATGCGATATAACTTGCTACGAGGAAGCAGTGCTGCGCGCATTTTGTAGGCAAGTTCCACCAGCAATTTATCACCAAAGAAGTGCCCTTTTGCATCATTGATCTGTTTAAAATTATTCAAATCAACCAAGATAACACTAAAGTCGAGCTGCTGATGTTTACGTTCATTAATGGCATCAATGCAGCGCTGACGATTCTCCAAATCCGTTAAAAAATCATGTTCAGCGTTATATTTGGCCTGCGTTGCAATTTCATTTAATTCTTGCAGGCTAGTTAGACTTAAACAATTCACCACAAAAACAAAAATGGAGCCAAGAAACAGGATTAAACTCAAGCCTTGCTCAATAAAACTAGCGCTATTGTGATCGTACAGGAAGTAGGCAAAGCTCAAGTATCCGAGTTCAAACAGAGCCATAAGAATTAACAACACTCGCCACCCGACCGACGAGGTTAATCGACATATTTTAAAGGCCGGAGAAAAAGCTAATCCCATGATAAAGCTGCCAGCTAATACTAATATAAGTGCAATCAAAGGAATCGTCGTGGATGGAATACAATGGTTAGAGTATAGATTATAAATATGCCCTTGCTCGGGACAGGCTAAATTATTCAACAATTGGCAGGGAATATAGTAGCGGACTTGACAGCCCGCTCACATAAACCGATTGGCCTTGATTAACAGTTAGTCTGCACTTTTTAGAATTCGGTAAAGTTGATCTTTTAACCACAGTCTCTTTTTCTTCAGTGATTCAAGATACTCATCACTTGAGTGCTCTACACCGTCTTCAATTCGAATAACTTCATTGTCTACTTCATGGTAATCTTTAAAGAGTTTTGAGAAATGTCCATCAGACAGTTTTAATTCGTGAATTCTGTCTTTAAACTCTGGCAGTTCTTTAGCTAGGCTGTGGCGTTCAATATTCATCGTTTTATTCCCATAATTAGCTAGGTAATCTGAGTTTGGGTACAAACCTCAGATTAAGGCTGAAAATGCATTTGAGTTTAGAGTAGACCCAATCAATGCGCCGTTAGTGACAGTGATTTCGAATACATTTTTTGAAGTTACTGTCTGATTGGGTCTGTTTCCATAGTACGCTGCTACCTTCCTTGAGTATTGATCTAACGCAAATCACATTCAGTTATAAACAATCAGAGTTTTTGTCGTTTCTTTATACTGTTCGAGATATAAAATCGAGGACCTTTGACCACATTCTTAGGGTTTCTCGCAAAGTCGCTAGCCGCCTAGATGCAATTGTTGTAAAATGTCGGCGTTTCTAAGCAAATCTATCTAGCAACTTTTGAGGAAAACCTGTGAGCGAACAAAAACAGTCTCTTAGTTATAAAGACGCTGGCGTTGACATCGATGCGGGCAACGCATTGGTCGAAAGAATTAAAGGCGTAGTGAAAAAAACTCGTCGCCCAGAAGTAATGGGTGGTATTGGTGGTTTTGGTGCACTATGCGAACTCCCAACCGGATATAAAGAGCCTGTTTTGGTTGCTGGCACTGACGGTGTTGGTACTAAGCTACGCTTAGCTATCGATTTGAAAAAGCACGACACAGTAGGTATTGACCTAGTTGCTATGTGTGTTAACGATCTTATTGTCCAAGGCGCTGAACCCCTATTTTTCTTGGACTACTATGCTACAGGCAAGTTAGACGTTGATGTTGCAGCGGACGTAGTATCTGGTATTGGTAAAGGCTGTGAACTATCTGGTTGTGCGCTTATCGGTGGTGAAACGGCTGAAATGCCAGGCATGTACGAAGGCGATGACTACGATATGGCTGGTTTTTGTACTGGTGTGGTAGAAAAGTCTAAAATCATTGATGGAACTAAAGTTGCGGCTGGCGATCAGCTAATTGCATTGGGTTCAAGCGGTCCACACTCAAACGGCTACTCTCTAATCCGTAAAGTACTAGAAGTATCTGGCGCAGATACTAACGCAGAGTTCGAAGGCAAAACTCTAGGCGAACACCTGCTAGAGCCAACCCGTATCTACGTAAAGCAAATCTTAGCGTTATTAAAAGAAGTTGATGTTCACGCGCTTTCTCACATCACTGGCGGTGGCTTCTGGGAAAACATCCCTCGCGTGCTCCCTGAGTCAGCAAAAGCGGTAATCAAAGGTGATAGCTGGCAATGGCCTGCAATCTTCAACTGGTTACAAGAAAACGGTAACATTGCAACGCACGAAATGTATCGCACATTCAACTGTGGTGTTGGCATGATCTTAGTTGTTCCTGCTGACAAGCTTGATCAAAGCCTTGAAATCCTGAAAGCACAAGGCGAAAACGCTTGGCACATCGGTGAAATTCAAGACGCTCAGGCTGGTGAAGAGCAAGTTGAGATCTTAGGTGGTGCCGAGTAATGGCACCCACTCGCCTTGTTGTTCTGATTTCTGGTAGTGGTTCAAATTTGCAAGCAATCATTGATGCTTGCAAAGCGGGCTATATTCAAGGTGAAATTGCTGCCGTTATTAGTAATAAAGCGGACGCATACGGCCTAACCAGAGCGCAAGAGGCTGGTATAGCAACATCTGTTTTAGACCATAAGCAATACGCTTCTCGTGAAGAGTATGACGTTGCGCTTGGTCAACTAATTGATAGCTTTACACCAGATTTGGTTGTATTAGCTGGATTTATGCGTATTCTAACTCCAAACTTGGTGCAAAAATTTAGAGGAAAAATGTTGAACATTCATCCTTCTTTGTTGCCTAAGTATCAAGGGCTGAACACCCACCAAAGAGCAATCGATGCAAACGATGCAGAACATGGTGCTAGCGTTCACTTTGTCACAGAGGAGTTAGATGGTGGTCCTGTGGTCTGTCAGGCCAAGGTCACTATTCTTCCAGATGATACGGCAGAGTCACTGGCGCAACGTGTGCATAAGCAAGAACACATTCTTTATCCTTTGGTGGTCAAATGGTTCAGCGAACAAAGACTAACAATGGAAGCAGACTATGCTGTTTTTGATAACAAAACCTTACCAGTTCAAGGTGCGCCGTACCCAGAAAAATAAAAAATGGAGCGCTGTGCTAATTGGTATTAGCGCTCTACTTTCCACTTCGACATTCGCAAACTCACTCACTGAATATCACGCCGAATACCAAGTTTCACGCAAAGGTAAGGTTCATGGAAGTGCCACGCGAGACCTTACAAAAATAGCGGACGCAACATACGCTGTACGTTACAAAAGCGATATCGAATGGATGATTTTTTCAGACGTAAGAACTGAAGAATCATTGTTTAAAGTCGCTGAACATACCGTCAGCCCACTACATTATAGTATGACCCGTGAAGGGACTGGTCCAGATAAAAGCTACAAAATTAAGTTTGATCACCAAAACCAAGCAATTACCTCCAGTGAAGAAAAGTATCCATTGAAAGTGAAATGGCTTGAGAATCAGCAAGATTTAATTAGTTATCAAGTACAGCTGCGAGAGGATTTAAAGGCGGGAAAGACCAAGTTTAGCTATCCTATCATAGACAAAAAAGGCGACCAGCGAAGCTATGATTTTGAGGTGGCCGGCGAGGAAATGATCACTCTACCTTTTGGCAATGTCAAAACCATCAAAGTTAAACGCGTTTATGATGATAGCGATCGTCAGGCCATTGCTTGGTTTGCACCAAGTTATGATCATATGCTGGTTAAAATGTACAAAGGTAAAGATGGTATGGAGCAGTTTCAGATTGAGCTTAAAACCTACCAACCTAAATCAGAGAGTTGATAGCAACATCGTTGATTCATCACGGCGGCTCAACTAAGCCGCCTTTACTTACAAAAACTCAGAACTACACCTTCTCACCTAATTTGAATAAAGCAAACTCACCGGGCTCAAGCTTCTGCCACTGTTCATCGTTGGTCAGCGGTCGAGTTGCAATAACAGTGACAACATCATCTGGTGTGGTTTCTTTTTGGAAATCTACCACCATATCCGCATCGATTAAGGTAGCCTTACCAAATGGGGCTCTACGGGTTATCCAATGTAGGTTATTGGTGCAATACGCCAACACATAAATGCCATCGGTTATCAACATGTTGAATACCCCTTTGTCTCTCAATGTGTGCGCTAGCTTTGCGATATACCTGAAAACTGAGACCATGTTTGACGGGCGACTTGGGTATTTTTCTCTTACTTTGTCCAAAATCCAACAAAAGGCAAGTTCACTGTCTGTGTTCCCAACGGGTCGATAGAAGTCAGTTTTTAAATCTTTATAGTCCGAAAGCTGACCATTGTGAGCGTAAGTGATCTCCCGACCCCATAATTCTCGAGTGAATGGGTGGGTATTTTCAAGACAAGTTCGTCCCCTATTTCCCTGTCGAATATGACTTATTACGGACACGCTTTTAATCGGATATGCTTTGACCAATTTAGCAATTTCAGACTGACAGCTAGGTTCAGGATCTTTAAAGGTTCTACATCCTTTCCCCTCGTAAAAGGTGATACCCCAGCCATCTTTATGAGGACCCGTATTGCCACCGCGCTCCAACAAACCAGAAAAGCTAAAACAAATATCCGTCGGTACGTTCGCCGACATCCCCAAAAGCTCACACATAAATCACTTAAACCCTAAATATCATAAAGTTATGATTAAAATACAAATCACAAATATCAAAAGATCACACGCTTGGTCACACTTATGACTAGTAGCTCGATTATCTTAGATAGTCATACTACTGAATTATTGGCGGTAAGTTTATCATGTATTTCTGTGTCTTTACTTTTTTAAATTCAACTACTTTGAGAGCGGTATTAATGCGATTATTTTAAATGACTATCGGGCTCTTCTCATCTAGAAAACACTTTATTGGTTGAGAACCTTAATGACCACCCCAAGTAAATTCCTAGTTGGATCACTTAAACATAAAGTAGATTACGAACTGAGAGTTACTTCGCAATATCTAACCAAGTGCCACCCGTAAGCGTATCTAGATCATGCGCTTTTAACTCAAAAACCGAGTTGGGCGTGCCAGCAGCAGCCCAAATACGATCGTATTGCTTTAAATCTCTATCTATTATCGTCAACACAGAGTCAGTGTGCGCCACAGGAGGCACACCGCCAATGGCAAACCCGGTTTTTTCCCGCACAAAGTTTGCGTTCGCTTTTTCGAGCTTTACATCAGGGCCTGTAGACCTTTTCTGTATTGCTATCTTTAAATATCAGAGACTTGGCGATTTGAGACTCAGTGCAACCAATCGCATTTGCAGCATCTTTCGCGGTACGAGTAGAGTCTGCAAGCTCTGTAACTGTGAAGTGATGCCCATGAC
This sequence comes from Pseudoalteromonas sp. OANN1, assembly GCF_024124685.1. Taxonomy (NCBI): domain Bacteria; kingdom Pseudomonadati; phylum Pseudomonadota; class Gammaproteobacteria; order Alteromonadales; family Pseudoalteromonadaceae; genus Pseudoalteromonas; species Pseudoalteromonas sp. OANN1. The sequence goes on along the minus strand of NZ_JAMXSE010000005.1, from coordinate 80,382 downwards.
TGGCTAGGAACTCTTGAACACGTATTGATGAGGGTTTTAACGACTGTGACATTCAATTGCTCTTCCATGCTGTGGTAGTTAAAACCAATCTAACAGCTAGTGAGCTGATTTTAAACATCCAGTATGTTTTATACTATTTGTGATATGAGGTTAACTCTATCTCGGGGTAGCATTGAAAAATATCCGAGTATCCCATTAATAGGAACTCGGATTATAGCTGTATATAAACACTCAAGGTATTAAGTAAAGTCTATATTGTTACCACATGCCACTGGTACGCAAGGCTAGCGCCAGCCAATGAGCATGCTAATAAAAAGTTCATTACCTCTTTTGAGCTAAGTGAGCGAGACTCCCGAGAAAAATGCTTAGCATGTAATCTCATACCTAATGGTTGCAATTCTTTTTCATGTTTTGGCAATGCAATCAATCCAGCAAGTAGCATGACTAAACAAAGCATATAACTACCTTGCACGATAAAGAATAGAGTAAGTGAAAATGCGGTGATAGAAAAAATCCAAGAAATGAATTTGAACATAGCAGCTCCGTTTGCTATCAGTGTTACCAGTTTGATTTTACAACCATCTCGCTGGCTAGTTTCTAATTTTAATACGGAGTTTAGAGTTATTAGTTTAAAAGCACAAGCAGACTAAAGTATTAGCCCTTATTTTCGAACAATGACTTCATAAACTCATAGAATGCCTCTGCTTTGCGTGTCTTCAGCGAGTGTTGAGGCCTGACAAACCAAATAGGTGCGTCGTCACTTTCGAGACAACCTGGAATTATAGGCACTAACTCACCTCTTTTTAGGTTATCTCTGATGGCAATGTGAGATTTAACTGCAATACCATGCCCAGCTAGGGCAGCAGAAGTCATATTGTCTGAGTTTGAAATCGTAAAACGAGTTTTTGCGTTAAAGTGTACAATTCTACCGTTTGGTTCTTTTAACTTAAATTCTCGTTGCCAAGGTAAGCATACAAAAAAGTGGTTTTGTAATTCGCTGATATTATCAGGCATGCCATAGCGGTCAATATAGCTCGGCGCTGCACATAATATCCGATGGTTATCGCATAGTTTTCTCGCCAACAACCCAGAATCAGCCAATTGTCCAACGCGTATCGCTACATCTTGAGCACCTTCAACTATGTTTACAAACTGATCGTTGATCAGGAAATCGAGTGCTAATTGCGGATGCGCTTGCTCAAATTGACTTAGATTTGGCATCACAAATTGTGAAAACACCCAAGGCGGCATAGTGACACGAAGTAACCCGCTCACCGCTGAGCCCCTTGCACCTATTTCGTGCTCAGCATCATAAAGCGCCTCTAATATATGCTCCACCCGCTCTCTAAAAGTACTTCCGGCTGGGGACAATGTTAGCGTACGACTATCTCTAAACAGCAAAGTCGTGCCTAAATGTTGCTCTAACTTATTAAGACGATGACTAACTGTCGCGGGTGAGAGTCTCAACTGCTTCGCAGCATTAACCACTCCTTGATGTTTAATAATAGCCAAGAATGTTTCGAGTTCAGCGATTGAATACATGTTGATTTAATTTTTTCGAATCTTGCTTTCGAATATGCACGCTTTGTTTAAATTTATCAAATAAATATACTGCTTCTCATCGCAACTAAATTGGAATTATCAATGAAGCGCACCTTAATTAGTCTATTCGTTATATTAGGAGGCCTAATGCCGAATATTAGCCAAGCCAACTCAAAGGTTGAACGCCCGGAAGTTATTTTCTTCGATGTCAATGAAACCTTACTTGATTTAGAGTCAATGAATAAACCGGTTAGCCAAGTTTTGGGTGGTGATGAGTCCCTATTACCCCTTTGGTTTTCCACTATGCTACATCACTCGTTAGTGACTACGGTAAGTGGTGATTATCAAGATTTTGGCAAAATAGGCGTTGCCTCGCTACAAATGGTTGCAAAGAACAAAGGCCTAACGATAACTGACTCACAAGCTAAACAAGCAATCGTGCCCGCCCTGCTCTCTTTGCCCCCGCATGAAGACGTCATTCCAGCGCTAAAGCGGCTCAAACAAGCAGGCTTTAAACTCGTGAGTTTAACCAATTCATCGAATGCAGGAGTTAAAGCGCAGTTTGAAAATGCCGGTCTAATCACCTATTTTGATCAACGCTTGAGTATTGAAGACATTAAAGTGTATAAGCCCGACCTTAGAGCCTATGAGTGGGCGTTACAGCAACTAAATATTCGCCCAGACCAAGCGCTAATGGTGGCGGCTCACGGCTGGGATGTTGCCGGCGCTAAAGCCGCGGGCATGCAAACTGCGTTTATTGCAAGACCACAAAAGCAACTTTATCCACTGGCAAAAGCACCAGATTACGTGCTACCGGACTTAACAAGTTTGGCTGACGAGCTCGCCACCTCTGGAAACGAGTAACATTGGAAATGTATCAGCTGGTACCTTAGTACTAGCTGATAAAAATGCTCGGCATGCTTTATCTACACAATAAATGTACTAGATTTAAGGAGGTAAATCGAAGGAATAGCCTAAATGAACATAAATAAAAACACCCACATTGTGATCTGGATAATCATAGGTGTTAGCTTAACTATCCACGGCGCATCCCTTTTACTGAGCAATACGCTTCTTAATAATATAACTTGGCCGCTGATAGAAGCGCATGCAGTGGTTGAAACCTTCGGCTCCGCTGTTGCCCTTTTTATTGCATTGGCCCTGTTATTTTTTGAAAAGTACAACACCGGTACAAGTTTTAATATCGAAATAGCCACGGCGCTGCTAGTAATGGGGATCTTAGATGGATTCCATGCCGCCGTAAATGTTGGCCAAACCTTCGTTTGGCTTCACAGTATCGCGACTTTCTTTGGTGGTCTCACTTTTATCACCCTGCTTGCTCACAACCGATTTACTTGGTTTAAAAACCGCTATTGGCTGATCAGCGCATGCACAGCCGCTATCATCATCGGCACCATGAGTCTAGCTTACCCTACGGATTTACCACACATGGTTGAGCAAGGTCACTTTACTGGTACAGCGATGGCACTCAACGTCATTGGCGGTACTATGTTTTTTGTCGCCGCAGTTAAAATTCTCCTTGTATATCGCGACTCTCATAATGTGAGCGATTTGCTCTTTTGCTTACATTGTTTCCTATTTGGCGCAGCCGCTATTATGTTCGAGCAATCCAAGTTGTGGGATACCGCATGGTGGGGTTGGCATATTTTAAGGTTAATGGCCTATATCGTCGCTTTAGGGTTTTTACTAGTTGAAGGAATGCAAATCTTACAAGAATTAAAACAACATAAAGAGCAGTTAGAAGAGTTAGTGAGTGAGCGCACTCGCTCACTCGTCGAGACCAATCAAAAGCTAGAAGAAACCGTTGCCTATCTCAACCGTACTCATACGCAATTGCTTGAGCGAGAGAAAATGGCATCGCTTGGCGATTTGGTTGCGGGTGTTGCACACGAAATCAATACCCCCATCGGGATTGGCATTACCTCTACCACTTATCTGCAGCAGCACTTAGACGACCTCACCATGAAGTACCAAACCAAAGTGCTCTCTACCGGAGTATTGGAGGACTTTATTTCAGATTCTACTGGCGCTTGCAAACTGCTATTAAAAAATCTCCAACGCACCGCTAATTTAATTAATAGCTTTAAGCAAGTCGCTGTCGATCAATCTTGCGAGCAAGTGAGGGCCTTTAATGTCCATGATTATGTTCAAGAGATCATCGCGGCGCTCAATCCAGAGATTAAAAAGCATGACCATAAAATCAAGTTTCATTGCGATCCCGGCCTTATCGCCACGACCTATCCCGGTGTTATTTTTCAGATCATTTCGAATTTAGTCGCAAATTCCATTGCACATGGCTTTAAAGAGTCAGAGCAAGGTGAGATCACCATTGAATTCTTTAAACATGATGAACACATTGAGCTTATTTATAAAGACAATGGTAAAGGCATGTCGGAGCTTGAATTAAGTAAGTTATTCGAGCCATTTTATACCACCAAAAGAGGAAGTGGCGGTATGGGACTTGGCGCTTATATTATCTATAACTTGGTGACTCAAGGGTTAGATGGAGATGTACACACCGTCAGCGAGCCCGGCAAAGGACTCGAATATAGGATAGCATTTGCTAATAAACAAGCAACGTCATTAAAAGTCGTTTCTTAACCGGATGACTGATTGAGTACTGCCACAATAGTCAGTACTCAATACTTCTATAATAATTAAATTAGAAAAATCCTAAAGGACTGGTGCTATAGCTCACTAAGAGGTTCTTGGTTTGTTGGTAATGATCCAGCGCTTTTTTGTGAGTTTCTCTGCCAATACCTGATTTTTTATAACCACCAAATGCCGCGTGTGCAGGATACATATGATAACAGTTAGTCCACACGCGACCCGCTTCGATTTGGCGACCAAATTGATATGCGCGATTCATATCTCTAGTCCACACCCCGGCACCTAAACCAAACTCAGAGCTATTCGCCAACTCCAACGCCTCCGCTTCATCTTTAAAAGTGCATAAAGAGATCACCGGACCAAATATTTCCTCTTGGAATACCCGCATTTGGTTGTGCCCTTTTAACAGCGTCGGCTGAATATAAAAGCCTTTGTGATAACCCTCGCCAAGCTCCGCGACTTCGCCACCGATTAACACTTCCGCCCCTTCCTTCTTGCCAATATCAATATAGCTAAGGATTTTATCAAATTGAGCTTGTGAGGCTTGAGCACCAACCATGGTCTCTGTATCAAGCGGATTGCCGCGTTTTATCGCCTTAGTGCGTTCGATGACTTTGGCTATAAAGTCATCGTATATATCTTCTTGCACGAGCAATCGCGATGGACAAGTACATACTTCGCCTTGGTTAAAGTAGGCCAGCACCGCGCCTTCAATACACTTGCTTAGGTAATCATCGTCAGCTTGCATCACATCACTAAAGTAGATATTGGGTGACTTACCTCCTAGCTCCACCGTTGAGGGAATGATATTTTCAGCAGCACATTTTAGAATGTGAGAGCCCACGGGAGTCGAGCCTGTAAACGCAATTTTTGCGATACGTGTACTCGTAGCAAGCGCTTCACCCGCCTCTTTCCCAAAACCGTTTACGATATTAACCACGCCATTTGGTAATAAATCAGCGATAAGTTCCATCAACAACAAAATAGACGCAGGCGTTTGCTCCGCAGGCTTTAGCACTACGCAGTTTCCAGCAGCGAGAGCGGGTGCCAGTTTCCAAGCAGCCATAAGTAATGGGAAGTTCCATGGGATGATCTGTCCCACAACGCCCAGAGGTTCATGAAAATGATAGGCCACGGTTGACTCATCAATTTCACCAATGGCTCCTTCTTGAGCACGAATACAACCTGCAAAATAGCGGAAATGATCAGCAGCGAGCGGAACATCAGCGGCTAGCGTTTCACGTACAGCTTTACCATTATCCCATGTTTCGGCTACCGCTAGGTATTCAAGGTTTGCTTCTATTCGGTCTGCGATTTTGAGTAATATATTGCTTCGTTCAGTGACCGAAGTTTTACCCCACGCCGCCTTTGCAGCATGGGCGGCGTCAAGTGCCAGTTCAATGTCTGCATCATTTGAACGCGGGATCTGACAAAATACTTCGCCATTAACAGGACTAATATTGTCGAAGTACTGGCCGTCAACGGGTGGCGTCCACTCACCACCAATAAAGTTTTGATATTGCGACTTAAAGCTGACGATTGCACCTTCAGTATTTGGATTTGCGTATATCATTTTTACCTCTGCAACTTGTGTTATTTATTTGGGCTTCATTCGTCCCAATTTTGTTTTTACTAATATTTGACATTAGCCAAGTTCACCTTTAAAAACTTAACTTAGGGTCTCGGAATGTATACGCACAGTCCAAAAATAACCGAGAAGGAGTGCATTGTTTGCAGATCTCTAAACATCGCAGTCGTGTCGAACGCTTAGTTGAAAACAAAATAAGTTTTGCTGCCAATCAGGTAGAGCTTAGCGTCTATGACACATACGAAAGTACCAATAGAGTCAAACTCGCCTCTAATGAAGTGTTGTTTTGTGCGATGATCACTGGTAAAAAAGTGATGCACGTAGACAGTTGTGACTATCACCAGCCCTTTTTACCTCATCAAAGCTTCGTATTGGCACCAGAACAAACCGTATTTATAGACTTTCCCGACGCCAGCTTATCCGCTCCCACCACCTGTTTAGCAATCGAGATCAGTCGAGAGAAAATTAATACCGTGAGCGAGAAGTTAGCGCTTTCGCTTCCTAGTGATTTTAATTATCAAAAGCAGCTGGTTCACACCGAGCATAACTGGCAAACCCAGCACTGCTTGGGGCGATTGCTCCATCTATTCAGTGAGAATGAGGCTGAGCGGGGGTACTTTATCGATTTGGCAATGGACGAACTAATTGCAAGACTACTACAGCAACAAAGCCGAGATCTGCTGTTAGGCGCAGTAAAACAAACACCTGATCAAAATGGTTTGTATCAAGCGATGCATTATTTGGAGACTCATTTAGACGAGCCACTAGATGTAGAGAAGCTTTGTAAACTTAGCTGCATGAGTAGAAGTCGCTTTTTCAATCAATTTAAAAAGTCATTTGCGACGACGCCACAGCAGTGGCTCCAAGCACGGAGACTAACTGAAGCAAAGGCAAAACTAAAAGCTGGAATTCAGATCACCGCAATTAGCTTTGCACTCGGCTTTAAGCATCCAAGCCAATTTAGTCGAGCGTTTAAACAAGCCTTTAATATCACGCCGAAGGACTATCAACTTCAGGCACTAAAAGCCGATAAAAACGACTGGTTACTCCGTTAGTCCAACCAAAGCCCTGTTGCACCACGTATTCTCCGCCACTTGCCTGTTTATCCGGTTCAACCACATTATACTTCTCAAGCAAACAACTGGCTTGCTCAAAGCCGGTTTCAACAGCATAAAGCCATGCTTGCATAATCTTCTTCGCGAGCTGATTTTGACCATATGCCCTTAAGCCTGACACCGCAAACCACTGCAGTGGTGCCCAGCCATTAGGACTGTCCCACTGCTGTGAAGTAGTGACTAAGGTACTAACCAATCCGCCTTGCTGCAAAAATTCTGCCTCGAGTTTTTTGCCAATATGCTCTGCCTGCTCAGGTGTAACCAACTCTGCAAACATAGGTACAACGCCCGCTAGAGATTCAACGGAGGTACGCGCATAATCATTAAGATCCACATCGAAAAACCAACCTTTTTTATCGCACCAACAATATTTCTGTATCAGTGCACTGCGATTTGACGCTAAATTGGCATAGTACTGCGCTTGCGTTAGCTCGTTTAATTTCTCAAAACAACGTGCAATTTGCGACTCAAGCAATACCAATAGTGCATTTAAATCCACTGGGATAATGTCTGTTGTACGAATGCTCGCTAAATCGTCAGCGTTTGCTAACCAACGGCTACTAAAGTCCCACCCCGACTCACAAGCCGCACGAATGTGCTGATAAAACGTTTCGCTGTCCGTAACCGCTGTGGCTAATTCTATATCCTCAATAAAAGACTCTGGGCGCGGCGCTGCAAGCGGATCCCAGTAGCGATTCAGTGTGCCCCCACATGGCATGTTGACGACTCGGTACTGCGCTTTTTTATCTGTGCAACTCAAACCCTCTCCGGTCTGCCAAAACTGATGTTCTTTCAGTAATGCCTGAGTAACTCGCGTCAGCCACCGCTTATCATGAGATTTTTCCTGCCACAGTAAATCAACCATTAATGCTGTTACAGGTGGCTGGGAGCGGCTTTGGTAATAATCTCGATTACCGTTAGGTACATGTCCAATACGATCAATAAGACTTACAAAGTTATCTAACATTCCCTCAACGAGATCGCTTCTGTTCGCATCCAAAAGCCCGAGTGCCGTAAAGTAGCTATCCCAGTAATAAATCTCATTAAAACGTCCACCCGGTACGACATACGGATGAGGTAAAGGTAGCAAGGAGCCTTTAGCAACGGTGCTCGGCTTTCTAGATAAACGCGACCACAGCGCACTGATATACTGCTGTGCACTAGGAAAATCGGGTAAGGCATCTAATTCTTTGTTGGCAACAAAGTCAAAATGCGCATGCACAAATCTAAGTAATGCCTCTCCCGTCGGCTTTTGCATCACATACTGGTTTTCTATCTCTGCGAGCGGAATTTTTGCGATGGCATCTGCAAAAACCTTACTGTCTGAAAACAGGCCAGCGCTTTGCACCGCCTTAAAAATCTCTGTGGAATAAAAGTTTGATTGGTACTGCATGTAAAACCTCAGCTCACCTTTTGTTGGCTTGGTGTGTGAGCATGATTTGATTGACTAGACTCACTCATCGATTTAAAGAAATATAAACACACAGCAATCACCAGCATGGGAATAAGTGCCCCATAAAACGCTTGTTGACCACCAAAATGTTGAAATACCAAACCTGTGATCATAGAGCCCGTGCTACCACCCAGCGCTGAAAATACAACGATTAGCCCTGTCATCGACGCGTGCTGTGTAGTGGGTAAACTACTTAGCATTACCGAATTAATCACTGGATAAATAGGCGCCATAAAAAGACCGATCAGCGGCATCAGAAAAGCCACAAGGGGTGCGTCAAATAACGAAGAAATAAGCGTTTTCTCAATACCCTCAGTCATCGGTAACGTTAAAATCACTAATCCTGCCATAGCGGCAAGGCAAACATTTAACACCACATACCAATGTACTTTGGTGAGCACAATGCCGGCACCGAGCCGACCGAGTGCTAAGCAAGCAGCAAAAACACTGGTAATTTGCACGCTAATATTCACCGGTAATGACAAGATCTCATTATTAAAAGTAGGCAGCCAAGTGCCTATACTCTGCTCTATCAATACGTATAAAAATGCGGAAATCACAAATACCAGCACAAGCGGCTTAGCCACAAGCTTTAGCATAGCCATAAATGCAGAGACACTAGACTCGGTGGCTTGCGTTGGCTCAGGCTTTGCAATTGGGGAAACCCAAACAATAAACGCGGTGAAAGCACTCAGCACAGCTAACACGAAATAGACGTTTAACCAGCCAAGAGAGTTATCGCCGCTGTCAATAAACGCCGCAAAAATCCAATAACCGCCGAGGACCCCTAACATAAACACGCCCTCAATAAAATTAAGCAGGCTTGAATGTTGATTGCTTCCTTCAGTGACTTGGCCAACGAGCGCATAAACCGACACTTTGACCACCGCAAATGCCGCACCCACGCAAGCAAATACTAGTTTAAGAATCCAAAACTCAGCGACCATAGGAGTGATACTGCAAATCAATGCTACACCCGCAAGCACAGCGGTCAGAGCGATTTTAAATCCGACCCTAGGGATAACCGACGCAACTAGAAATGAAACGATGGCGATGGGAAGATCTTTAAATGCCTCTAAGGTGGCGGCCTGCGCTTTTGTAATGCCAAAGCTATGAATAGACTGCAAGATGACCGTCCCTACGCTATTGAGCAAAATAGCAAATAGGAAGTAACTAACGGCCATGGCAAGTATGATACGTGCTCGATTCATTGTTATTCTCGTTAAAACACTGTGATTCCTTTTTAGTCTAGACAGACTTTCTTATTTTTGCAATCGTTTGCATTTCAAATCACATCAATACAATTTAAGCTAATGATTGTTATCGCATATTGTGCTGCGTTAACTAGATTGTCTGATCACCAATGAGGACGGCACCTCTTGAGAAGCACATGTCTCACCACTTAGCTGAGAGAGCAGCTTTTCCACCAATAACTGTGCTGCCGCGTTGGTGTCTTGTTTAATCGTAGATAGCGCAGGGAAGCTGATCTGTGCCATGGCAATATCATCAAAGCCGACTATTCGTACGTCATTCGGCACGCTAACATAACGCTCTTTTAGGGCTTTTAGTGCTCCAAGCGCGACCATATCACTACATGCAAAGATCCCATCAAAGGTTAATCCTTGTGCTCGCAACGAAGCGTTTATACTCGCGTAGGCAGCCTCTGAGGTAATGTCGATTTTAATCATTTTCGCTTCTACCTTGGCTTTTTCCACCGCATGGCAAAATCCGCGATAGCGCTCACCAAGTTCGGCATGACCCGGATCGCCCAAAAATAGAAGTTTAGACGCTCCCCTGGCAATTAAGTGCTCCGTTGCGTTAAGGCCACCAATAAAATTGTCACTCCCAACGATAGGATAATTTGCAGAAGTTTTAGGGTCGCCCCATACCACGATCGGCGTGCCAGCTCTTGCAGCACGCTCAATTCGTGCTTGCTCCTTGCCTTGGCCGACGACAATAACTCCATCGGCTCGACGGCCAGAAATAAAATAACCATGCCAGTCTTCCCCCGCCATATAAGAATTGGAGAGCAATAACTCGTAGCCTTTTCGGTTCACTGCACGATTAATATCGCTCACTACTTTAAGTAAAAATGGGTCGTCGACGGATTGTTTGGTTTCGGCTTCGAGATTGATAATAACGGCAATGACTTTGGTTTTTTGCATCCGTAAGCGACTAGCCGCCGCGTTAACACTAAAGTGATGCTCTTTTGCAAGCGCCTGAATGCGCTCTCGAGTTTCCTTTTTTATCAGAGGGTTATCATTGAGTGCACGGGAAGCTGTGGAGGTAGAGACGCCAGCTAGCCTTGCTAGATCCGATAGCTTTAATTGTGTTGTTCCCATCGCAAACCCCTTCTTAGCACACGTTATTACATCGCTATTCTTACAATTTTTTGATACTTAAACCATAACTAATTGAATCTCCTACCCTAACCAAGCAGAAAAGATAAGCAATCACTGTAAATTTGTAACGCCTTACATCATTTTATGACAAATTTTTAAACAACATCATTGCAAACGTTTGCATTAAGATCTATTTTAAAAAATAGACAGTCGTTAAATACCAGTCTATGACAACAACAAGAGGGCTTTAGCCGTGATAAAAACTAACTCCTTAAGCTTGATCGCTGCTGCTATAACGCTTGCGTTAAGTGCGTCAGCTCAGGCTGAACAACAACCGAACAATAACAAAGAAAAAGTAGAAACCATCATTGTCTCAGGTACACCTGGTGGCGCAGGGATCAGAAAAATTGATGCAAGCTTTGCTGTGACTAACATCGATGCCGTGCAAATTGATAAGCTCGCCCCCAAAAGTACCGCTGACTTGCTTAAAGCGGTGCCTGGTATCTGGGTTGAAAGTTCAGGAGGTGAATCCGGTGCCAACGTTTTTGTTCGCGGCTTTCCAGGCGGTGGTGATGCACCATTCTTAACGGTTAGTTTGCAAGGTAGTCCTATCTATCCCGCGCCAACGCTCTCATTTTTAGAAAACACCTCGATTTTCAGACTCGATGAAACCATCAGTATGATGGAAGGCCTGCGTGGTGGACCAAACCCCGTGGTGTCTAATGGCCAACCGGGCTTAACAACTAACTTTCAACTTAAACGCGGCCAAGCCGACACCGAAGGGACGTTTAAATACACCACCACAGACTATGGTCTAAACCGCATTGACGGCGTGTTAAGTGGTGAGATCTCCAATGACCTTTACTACATGGTTGGCGGTTATATCAAACGCTCTTCTGGGGTCCGTGATGCGGGCTTTACCTCAGAAAAAGGTCATCAATTCACCATAAACCTAACCAAAGAGTTTGCTGACGGTGAGTTTAACCTTTATACCCGTCAAACTGATGACAGAGGCGCATGGTATCTGCCAACCCCACTTAATGTGGAGGGTGTGGATGCAGGCTTTACTCAGCTGGGAACGAATAATCGCAAGGCGATTATTTATGTCGGTGATGAAAATGCACCGATGAGCGTAGATATGGGTGATGGTCGTGGCTGGAAAGGCCATGTTTCTGGAGGTAGCTTAAAAGTAGAATTCAAAAACGGCTGGCAATTAAATGACCGCTTTAGCTTAACGCAAGGCGATGCAAATACACTAGGCCTTGTGCCTGCTGGCAGTGCGATGCGTTTAAGTGAAGTGGCGGACAATGGTGAAACCGCAACAGGTAGCGTCACGGGCGATGAATACGCGGGCGATACTATGGTACAACAATATGGTCGCTGGGTTGTATTAAAGGATATCGAAGCTTTCACCAATGACTTAGCCTTAAGCAAAACCTTTGGTGATTGGTCAAGTGCCTTTGGTATTTATACAGCAACTACCTCAGCAAAAGATTGGTGGAGCTTAGGTAATACCGCCTACCATGTGTTGGAGCAAGGTGGCGAAGCATTGAATGGTATCGCGTGTAATAGCGATGTTGCGGGTTGTGCCTTCAACTACGACATTAACAGTTCTGGTGATGCGACAACATGGGCCATCTACACCACCCAAAGTTACCAAGCAACGGAAGCCCTTAAGTTAGATTTAGGCTTACGTAGCGAGCAACACGAGGTTGAGTATTCGGTCGACGAAGGTTTAGATGGGGCTATCACCAAAGCGGTTGACTATGATGAGCGCAAAACTTCATGGACCTTAGGTGCTGACTATAGTTTGAGCTTAGATTCAGGTGTTTTTGTGCGTATGAACAAAGGCTACAAAATGCCTTATTTCGACGACTTTAGAGACAATTATAGCACCTATGAATCGGGCGAGTCGCTGATTAAAGAAGTCACACAAGCTGAGCTTGGCTATAAATATATGGGTGAAACCGGCGACCTGTTTGTTACTTTATTTACCAACGAAGTAAAAGGCGACACGTTTGTAAGACGCCCAGGAGTACCTGCGGAAATTCTAACCAACGAAGCAACCGGTGTAGAACTTGATTACAGTTACAACCATGAGTCGGGCCTATCGGTAAACTTGAATGCCACATGGCAAGACACTGAAATTACTGAAAGCCCGACCAATGAAGGGAATAAAGCGCAGCGCCAACCTGACTGGATGCTGCGTATTACACCGAGCTATGACTTTGAAATGTCGGGTATGTACGCCACCTTGTATGGCACACTCTCTGCTGTAGATGACCGTTTTGGCGATAATGAAAATACTGTCGTGTTAGAGGGCTACGAAAAGCTTGATATTGGCCTTATCGTAGAGCCAACAGAGGGCGTAAAATTACAACTAGCGGTAGATAATCTTACTGATAAACAAGGGATCACCGAGGGGGATCCACGTAACCCAGATTCACCTAACGGCCGCTATATCATGCCAAGGAGTGTGAAATTTAGCGTTGCGTATACGTTCTAGTTGCTGTAACTAAGCGTTTAACATAGCGCTGCCTGCTTATATCAAATCTCTAAGGCTGGTAGCGCTAAAAAGACCTAATACGTTTATTGTGTGCAAATACACTTCAGAACACCGCCTGCGGCCCTAAACCTTAGTTATTGTGCCAAGAGAAACCGCCACCAACTTTTCTTCGTCACCGCTTTTCGCATATACCTTACATTCGCATGTCGCCTGACGTTTACCCGAATACAACACGGTTGACTTCGCGATTAGCTTATCACCAATAGCGGGTCTAACATAATTCACTTTATACTCTGAGGTAACACAGCTACCAAGCACCGACGCACCAGCAAAAGTAATACAATTATCAGCTAGATAGCTAACCACGCCGCCATGTGCAAAACCATAGTTTTGTTTAAGATCATCTCGAATAGCTAGGCTTAACTCAGCAACGCCAACCTCAAACACCTCCAACTCAGCGCCTAACAATAAACTAAAAGACTGCTGTGCTAGGATCTCCTTTCCTTCCTCTAACATAGTATTGCTCAACTTCTTCTCCTTCGTAATATTTACGCTCAAATAGACTCTAGGTCACGAATAGTCTTCACGTTTATAGGTAAACGAGTTACAGCGATATGATTAGCTCAACACGACTCAAAACTGGAATCGAGATATTGTCTATCACTAGACTCCCATAGGTTAACCACAATGTAAACAAGCAGTTATATCAATCGCTTTACGTTATGCTGAATGAGTTTCAATATAATTTAGGACGAGAGACTTAAAACAAAAAAGCCGCTTAGCTAGAAACTAAGCGGCTTTTTCTATCTTCAAATAAGGGTTGGATTAATCTAACCAGAACTCTTTTTTGAACTTAATACCAAACTCACTGCGGTCATTGCTGCGCATGACACCAACAAAGCCACTTTGCTGTAGACGACCTACATCGTACACTTCGTTTAGCACGTTTTCACCGTATAGCGTTACTTCCATATCGCCTTCAGCGTTGGTGTATGAGATGTTAAAGCCTAACAGTTCGCGAGAATCAATATGCTCGCTTGCACGTGTTACAGACTGACCTTGCATGTCTGAGCGGTACGAGTAGCTTGCGTTAACTGCAATCGTTGCACCATGCTCTAAGTCATGGAAGTAAGATGGTGCCACCATCACAGTCCATCGAGGTGTGAGTGCTGGCGCATCGCCTTTACCAATACCAATAACACCTTCATCAACATGGGTAATTTCTGAGTCTAGGTAACCGATTGAGCTGCGTACTGAGAAATCATCAGTAATTGCGATTGTCGTTTCAAGTTCAACACCTTGTGCTTTCGACTCACCTGCATTTTCCACGATAGTGACGAAACCACCGCCAGCAGTTGGGTCGTTGAAAGGTAACGCCAGATCGGTGTAATCCGTTACAAATGCAGCAACCATCATAGATACGTTTTCATGTACTTGGCCTTTGAAACCGATTTCGTAGTTAATCGCTTTAGTCTCATCAAACGCAGCGAATTGATCTGGGCCACCAAATGGACGTGGTGGGAAGCCGCCACTTTGGTATCCTTTTTGGACCTGGGCGTAAACATTGATGTCACGAGTTAACTGGTATGACGCATTCACGTCCCACGTCACTTCGTCAAAGTCTGCGCTGACGTATTTACGAGCACCAAAGCTTGGGAAGAGTGCGTTTGCCTCTTTTTTGTCTTCAGAGTAACGTAAACCACCACCAATGCTGAACAGCTCAGTCACGTCAAAGCTTGCATTGATGTAAGCCGCATAGGCATCGGTTTCTTGGTTGATATCAAAGTAACCGTAGCCACCAAAAGAAGCAGTCTGACCATCGTTTAATAAGCCATTTGGCGTGTTCCACGGGCTAAATACGAACGGACCAGAGCTGGTAAAACCGTCTTCGTTAAAGTAATAAAGACCCGATACAAAATCCCAAGAGTCATAAGTACCGTTTAGTTGTAGTTCAAATGAGTACTGATCTGCACCGCCCTCTTCCGGGAATTCAGATAGATTAAGTGCTACCGCATCGTCATCTAGGCCGCCGGTATATTCAGAGCTACGCTTGCTTGCGATAAATTTAACCGAGTAAACATCACTTGCTTGCCAATCAGCAGTCACTGAGCCGCCCCAACCAGAGTAGTCTGTGCTTTCAATGCCAGCAACCGTTGTTGCCAAGTCATCAGGATTGTTTGGCAGCATAGACTCATCTAGCAATGGGAAGTCACCATTGAAAGGGTCATTTGAATCAAGTGGATCTGTTAACTCGATAGTATACGGTGATTGACCAGACTCGTTCTCAACGCCATCAAATGCAGCAGTGACAACTAAATCATTCGTTGCTTGCCATCTAATTGCTAAGCGACCACTAAACTCTTGCTCTTCGCCGATTTCTTTTTCAGGATTTGCTAAGTTGATTGCTTTACCTACACCATCACGCTCTTTATAAGAAGCACTTGCAGAAAAGCTTAGTGTGTCTGTTAACGTTTGGCTTGTATAAAGATCAGTCGCTAAACGACCGCGAGAACCTATTTTAGCTTCAACGCGTGCAACTTCTTCAGCGCCAGGTTGTTTAGTGATCACATTTACCGCACCGCCTAATGTGTTACGGCCGTACAGTGTACCTTGTGGACCACGTAGTACTTCTACGCGCTCAACATTAGGCAGTGAAAGGTTAGAACCCATCTGACGGCCAAGATATACACCATCAACATAAACACCAACACCAGGGTCTGTTGTGATCACATGGTCTTGCAGACCAATACCACGGATAAATACAGAAGCATGTGCAGCATTACCTACACCATAGCGAGTAATATTTAAGTTTGGAACGAACTTACCAATATCGTCTAGATTGCTGATATTGGCTTTATCAATATCACTAGCACCGATAGAAGTAATCGCAGTAGGCGTTTCGAACAAGCTTTCAGTACGTTTACGAGCAGTCACTTCTATTTTTTCAAAAACTTGTTTTTCTTGCTCCACATTAGCTTGTTCAGCCAATGCAGTACTAGGAAGGGCTACTGCTGCTAACACTGCAGCTGAAATCGCAGATAAACCAAGGCGAGGTAAAACTGTAATCATATAATCTCCAAAGGAATCACCGTGTGTGTACTAGTCGCGAGAGGTCGCAAACTAGAGAAGCAACAAGCTCAGTGTTATTACTTCTAGCCCTGTAATCCGTAAAATCTAAATAGATTTGGACACTACAAATTTTGGGCATAAAAAAAGATGCACTAGGGGCATCTCTTTCCTCTGGAGGGGTATTATAGTCACAACGGGGATAAATTGAAATAATTATTTAATAAAAATTACTTTTGGGGTTTTTGTAACCAAAACAAAACCAATATTGGGAAATTAATTTTTGCAAAAAAACGTTATAGAACAAATAATTATACTAAATAGCAGGATGATATGTTACTAAAGTGAAACTTCTGTCTAGGTTCTTGCCGTGGTGCTAAGTTCGTCTGAAATTTTGAGGCGAGAAAATCTTGTCGATAACAGCGCTACCGCATCCTGCTATTGCCGAGGTACCTATATCCATTTAGCCAAGGCGAAAATTCTGCTATTTAGTTGTTCTACAGGCTTAGTGGCAAACGATAGACGAAAAAAAACCAGCATAAGCTGGTTTTTTTATTTGGTGCGAATGGGGGGACTTGAACCCCCACGGCCTAAGCCACCACCCCCTCAAGATGGCGTGTCTACCAATTCCACCACATTCGCAAATTCGGTGTATTTCCTAACGATTAGTTAGGTACGTCAGAAGCTGGATTTTCTTCTGTCGCTGGCACATCATTTGTTGCTGGAACTGTTGTTGCAGCAGCTGGTGCCTCTAGATTTTCCCACTCATTAGTCTTTTTAATCTGACCTGTAGTTAGGTTACCTAGAACAATACTTAGCACAAAGAAAATCGTTGCTAAGATTGTTGTTGTCTTAGTCATAAAGTTGCCTGCGCCTGATGAGCCGAAAACTGTCGCCGATGCACCTGCACCAAACGAAGAGCCCATATCTGCGCCTTTACCTTGCTGAATCAACACCATACCAATTAGTGCTAACGCCACAATTAAGTAAACAACCATTAGAATTTCGTACATTTACTTATCCTTTTGCACTTCTGCATATAGCTGCGAAACTCTCAGGTTTTAGGCTTGCGCCACCGATAAGTCCACCGTCTATATCGTCTTGTGCGAATAACAATTCACTGTTCTGTTCATTAACACTGCCACCGTAAAGAAGTCGCAGTGCTTGTGCGATTTGCTTGTCATTTTCTGAAAGCAAATCACGTATAAATTTGTGTACTGCCTGCGCTTGCTCAGGAGATGCTGTTTTACCAGTACCAATAGCCCAAACAGGTTCGTATGCTATCACAGAGTGAGTTAGCGCTGCTACACCTAATTTGGTAATAACCGCGTTTATTTGCCTAGCAACGACTTGCTCTGTTTGCCCATTTTCTCTTTCTTCTTCAGTTTCACCAACACATAAAATTGGTGTCAAACCTTGTTCTTGAGCATGTGCAAATTTATTAGCAACATCTTCATCGCTTTCGCCATAAATAGCTCGACGCTCTGAGTGACCAACTAAGGTATATGTTGCACCTAGCGATTTTGCTAGGGACGCCTGAATTTCTCCAGTGTATGCGCCTTCTTTATATTCCGAAACAGTTTGTGTTCCGACAGTAAGCCCTTTACTTGCTGCTTGCTCAATGAGCATGGCAGGAGGAAAAACAATTACATCTGCTTGAAATGCTTGATTGCTTACTGCTTCTGATATTTGGTCAACAAGGGCTTTTGAGCCATTCATTTTCCAGTTACCAGCAACAATTTGCTTTCTAGTTGTCATACGATACTCCGCAGTAGAAAGCGGGTGAGATACTAACTCTACTCACCCGAAGTTACAAGAAATAAATTTAACTTTTGGTTTAATTGCTCATAGATTCAACAACTTCAGCGATTTTTTGGGCAAAATCGATAACTTGCTTCTGTTGCTGAGCTTCAACCATGACGCGAACCACTGGCTCTGTACCAGATTTACGCAATAGCACTCTGCCCTTTCCGGCAAGCTGAGTTTCGACTTCAGCGACGACTGCTTTAACAGCGTCTTGCTCGGTTGGATCATCTTTAGTGCTATAGCGCACGTTAATCATCTTCATTGGGTATTTGCTAAAACCTTCACCCAAATCTTTTAATGTTTTATTCTGCGCAACCATGGCTGCAAGCACTTGTAAGCTAGAGACAATGCCATCTCCGGTGCTGATCAGATCCAGATTTAAAACGTGACCTGAACTTTCGCCGCCAATTTTCCAGCCTTTCTCACCAAGAAGCTCCATTACATAGCGGTCACCGACCTTACTACGCTCAAAAGCAATTCCGCGTGATTTAAGGGCGTTTTCGAGCCCCATGTTAGACATTACCGTACCTACAACACCGCCACCTAATGTGCCATCGGCATGAGCTTGGCAAGCGATAATATAGACGATGTCATCACCATCAAATACATGACCGTCGTGATCGACCATCATGACTCGGTCACCATCACCATCATAAGCAATACCAACATCCGCTTGATGTTCAAGCACGGCTTTTTTCAACGCTTCGACATGCGTTGCACCGCATTTTTCGTTGATATTGACACCATTAGGTTCACACGCAGTTGTGATCACGTCCGCACCAAGTTCACGCATGACACTTGGCGCAATATGATAAGTCGCGCCATTTGCGCAGTCCAGCACCACTTTCAATCCTTCAAGCGATAGCTCTTTAGGAAACTGGCCTTTACAAAATTCGATATAGCGACCATCCGCACTCTCTAGACGCTTAGCTTTACCGAGTTTTTCAGACGCGACACACGTCATCGGTTCATCCAGCTTTGCTTCTATTGCAAGTTCCACCTCGTCAGGGAGCTTTTTACCATCGCCACCAAAAAACTTGATGCCATTGTCATGGTATGGATTATGAGATGCACTGATCACAATACCAGCCTCAGCTCTGAACGTTTGCGTCAAATAAGCAACAGCAGGTGTCGGCATAGGCCCCAATAAAATCACATTGATCCCAGCGGCAATTAACCCAGCCTCTAACGCGGTTTCAAGAAGGTAGCCAGAAATGCGGGTATCTTTGCCAATAATTACCTTTTTGGTACCACGCTCAGACAGCACTTTTCCAGCTGCCCAGCCTAGTTTCATTGCAAATTCAGGCGTAATTGGGAACTCGCCCACCATGCCCCTTACACCATCCGTACCGAAGTACTTTCTTGTTGTCATTGAGTAACTCCATTGACCGACGCTAGCCATACATTAAGCGCGTCGCTTGTTTCTTTTACGTCATGAACACGAATTATGTGAGCGCCTTTCTGCGCACATATCAATGCACCAGCTAGACTCGCAGCTACGCGCTCATGCGTTTCCCGAGTGAGTAGTTGTCCAAACATGGACTTTCTAGAGAGGCCTGTCAGAATAGGCAAATCGAAAGCATGAAACTTGTCCAATCCACCTAATATCTGAAAGTTATGCTCTAGAGATTTACCGAAGCCAAAACCTGGATCTAAAATCAGCCGGTTGGTATCAATCCCAGCTTGCTTGCACGCACTGATCCTAGCTTCGAAAAACTGACTGATGTCTGAAAATAAGTCATCATAGTGAGGGTTATTTTGCATTGAGCGAGGTTGACCTTGCATATGCATTAAACAAATTGGTACATCACTGTATTGAGCTGCGACTTCAAGCGCACCTGGCTCTTGCAACGCTCGAACATCATTAATGATATCAGCACCAGCCTCTATTGCTTGTTTCATTACCTCGGCTTTACTAGTATCTACCGAAATCACACAGTTAGAGTGTGTGCGAATTGCTTTAATAATCGGTATTACGCGCTGTAATTCTTCTTCTAATTCTACGTCTGGCGCGCCGGGACGAGTGGACTCTCCACCTATGTCTAAGATGGTAGCGCCTTGTGAAAGCATTAAATTTGCTTGCTCGATTGCGCTATCAAGGTGAGTAAAATGTCCACCATCAGAAAATGAGTCGGGAGTAACATTTAAAATCCCCATTACCTGAGGCTTATCTAAACTAAGGGTGCGCCCTTTGGGTAAACGTAACTCGTACATTCTATACCTATTTTCTGTAGTCTAAGTTTGGTGATAACGAAAGGCTTATAGCAGTTGATTTAAGTTCTCGCATCGAATGTCATAAAACTTATATCAACTGATACAAAAAAGCCCCGATTGCTCGGGGCTGTCGTATTCTACCTAATCTTATGATTTGTCATCAAGCTCTGAGTTTGATGATGTGTCGTTTGACTGCTCTTCTGCTGGCTTTTCAGCTTTAGGCTCAGGTTTTATTTCTGTTACTTTCGCAGATTCTGCTTTTTTCTCTGGCTTAATGTCATGCGCATCCCTTGGTGGACGAACATCACGACGCTCCATTAGATCATCAATCTGCAATGCATCAATCGTTTCGTATTTCATCAACGCATCTTTCATCGTGTGAAGAATATCCATATTATCTTTTAGGATTTGCTCCGCCCGTTTGTAGTTGCGATCGATGAAATCTTTAATTTCAGCATCAATAAGCTTAGCGGTTTCATCTGACATACCTGACATGCGGTGAGAACCACCACCCATGTACATCTCGCCTTGCTCTTCTAAGTACATCTGTGGACCAAGTTTCGGACTTAAGCCCCACTGAGTAACCATTTTCTTAGCAATATCGGTTGCGCGCTCAATATCGTTGCTCGCGCCTGTCGTTACTTTGTCATCGCCGTAAATCAGCGCTTCAGCGATACGACCACCGTATAAACTCGAAAGCATAGATTCTAGGTGTTGCTTAGAGTGACTTACACGGTCTTGCTCCGGTAAGTACATTGTTACACCTAATGCGCGACCACGTGGAATAATCGACACTTTATATACTGGATCATGCTCAGGCACTAAACGACCAACAATCGCGTGACCGGCTTCGTGATAAGCCGTCATTTCCTTCTCTTGCTCGCTCATCACCATGGACTTACGCTCAGCACCCATCATGATTTTATCTTTTGCGGCGTCAAATTCCGCCATACTTACCTTACGCTTGTTGCCACGAGCAGCAAACAGTGCAGCTTCATTCACAAGGTTAGCTAAGTCAGCACCAGAAAAGCCCGGCGTACCACGTGCAATCACTGACGCTTCAACATTATCGTCTAAAGGCACTTTACGCATGTGAACGTTTAAGATTTGTTCACGACCACGAATATCCGGAAGACCAACCACGACTTGGCGATCGAAACGACCAGGACGTAATAATGCAGGATCTAGTACATCAGGACGGTTAGTAGCAGCAATAACAATAATACCTTCGTTACCCTCAAAGCCATCCATTTCTACAAGCATTTGGTTAAGTGTTTGCTCACGCTCGTCGTGACCACCGCCCATACCAGCGCCACGTTTACGGCCTACCGCATCGATTTCATCGATAAAGATGATACAAGGCGCAGCTTTCTTTGCCTGTTCAAACATGTCACGAACACGAGATGCACCAACACCGACAAACATTTCTACGAAGTCAGAACCGGAAATGGTAAAGAATGGTACTTTTGCTTCACCAGCAACAGCTTTAGCAAGTAGGGTTTTACCCGTACCTGGAGGACCAACCATTAACACGCCTTTCGGAATGCTACCGCCCAATTTTTGGAACTTTGACGGGTCACGCAAGAAATCTACTAGCTCAGTAACATCTTCTTTCGCTTCGTCACAACCAGCAACGTCCGCAAATGTTGTCTTAACTTGGTCTTCACTCATTAGTCGAGCTTTACTTTTACCAAACGACATTGCGCCTTTGCCGCCACCGCCTTGCATTTGGCGCATGAAGAAAATCCATACCCCGATAAGCAGTAGCATTGGGAACCAAGAAATAAAGATATTCGCAAGGAAAGATTGCTCTTCCGGTGCAACGCCTTTGATATTTACGTCGTTCTTAAGTAAGTCATTAACCAAATCCAAATCAGTTAATGGAATTACTGTTTGAAAACGATCTCCACTTGAACGAACGCCACTAATCACGCCGGTTTGACGATCAATACTGACTTCTCTTACAGAGCCATTGCGCACATCCTTTACAAATTGTGTGTAACTCGTTTGGCGATCATATTGTTCGCCACCGTTAAAGCTCTGGAACACAGTCATTAGCACTACTGCAATCACTAACCAGAGTATTAGATTTTTAGCCATATCGCTCAAGGAGTTAACCTCTTGTATCCAAAAAAATTCAAATTCAACTTGATGCTTTCCAACTGTACTACAGTTTGTAGCCCGTCGCCACTACATATACTTCGCGTGAACGAGGACGAGACGCTTTTGGTTTACGGATCTTTACGACCTTAAAACAATTACGTACCTCTTGTACAAATTGATCAAAGCCTTCTCCTTGGAAAACTTTAACCGCAAATGCACCGTTTGATTTTAGCACTTGATGGCACATATCTAATGCTAGCTCGACCAGATACATACTGCCAGATTGATCGGTTGACATATTTCCGCTCATATTTGGTGCCATATCAGAAAAAACCACATCAACATTCTTACCGTTTATTCTATCCAGTAATGCATTTAATACCGCTTCTTCTCTGAAGTCCCCCTGAAGGAAATCAACCCCCGCTAATGAGTCCATCGGTAAGATATCACAAGCAATAACTTGTCCGTCAATATCTACCTGCTCTGCGAGATACTGCGACCAGCTCCCTGGAGCCGCCCCTAAATCAACTACCGTCATTCCTTTACGGATCAATTTATCCTTTTGCTGGACTTCTTCCAGCTTAAAAACCGCTCGTGAACGATAGCCACGTTTTTGGGCTTCATGCACATACGGGTCTTCTACGTGTTCTTTTAACCAACGTTTCGAACTGGCGGAATGTTTTTTATTTGCCATATTAACTACAACTCATTAGTAATATTGTCTAGATGGCGTTAGAATATCGATAATTCAAGCCTTTTAATAAATAAGATTGTATCAATATGACCTTATCAAATAAACAAAAGCAGTTCCTAAAAGGGCTAGCTCATTCTTTAAACCCAGTTGTTCTTCTAGGCGCAAACGGCCTAACCGAAGGCGTCATGGCTGAAATTGAGCAAAACCTGAACATTCACGAACTTATCAAGGTAAAAGTACCAACCAATGATCGTGAAACTAAGAAACTGATTTTTGAAGCAATTGTTCGTGAAACAAATGCACATAAAGTACAAACCATTGGCCATATCATTGTATTGTACCGCCAAAGCGAAGACAAAAAGATCCAGTTACCTCGTAACTAATCTTTGTTGTCTGCGACGTTTTCACCTGAAGACGTCGCAATCTCTTGTAATAAACTTGCTTCTTCCGCTTTTACTTTCTTAATTTCCTGCTCACTCACCTGAGGCAGTAATTTCTTCTCAAGCGCCAATGCGTCAACAATAAAGTCGTTCGTTAACTGATTAATAATGCCACTCTCTGCATTTAACAGTAGACTAAACCCAATTCCAAGCTCTGGAATAATCACCACATCGGTACGATAACCTTGCACCCAGCCGCTATGGTAATAGAGCAACTTGCCATCATAGCGATAAATTCGCCATCCAAGTCCATAGTAAGCTTCTTCTACGTGGCCACGCCAAACACGCCTGCGCAGCTCACGTTTCGTCAACGTATACGGCACTGATTGCTTACTCAAAGCATCTGGTGATAAAACACTTGGATACAGACCTAATTGTGCTTTTAACCACTGCGCCATATCAGCAGCACTAGCGTTTACACCAGCTGCGGGGAGTACTTTATAATAATGCGGCTTTAATTTAGCGGTATGCCAACGCTTTCGCCCTCTGACATGCGGCCACGCAAAATTATCATTTTTTGTCATTTGCTCGTAGCCTAGACCGGCGTCATGCATATTAAGTGGCGCGAAAACAAACTCTTCCATCCAAGTTTTGTAACTAATGTTCGTCGCCTGCTCGATAACATCTCCAATTAAGCTAAACATGACATTTTGATAACCATAACACTCCCCGGGCTTACATAACGCTTTGACTTGCAGTAAGCGCTCAACAATTTGTGGGTAGTCCATGCGAGACTCGATTAAATTATCGTAGGCATTAGGCACTAAGCCACTCGAGTGACTTAACAAATGATAGAGCTTAAGTTGGCTATAATCACCTTTGGCGACTTGCGGCAAATAGCTACCCACTCTATCGTCAATATTAAAATACCCTTCGCTCGCCAATTTAGCCGTTAGACTTCCTGCAAACGTTTTTGAAACCGATGCCAAGCGAAAGCGAGTTTGTTCGTTGACCACACTTCCTTGACGACTTTTTGTCTTGCCAAAACCTTCTGCGTAGCTGCCGTGCTCGACATGCACGACGGATAAAGCAGCACCGGGCACCGATTTTTCTTTTAGTTTGCGCTCGACTTGCTTAGAATAGCTCTTTAAAAATTGTGACCATTGCTGGTTTGGGGTTTTTGCAATCGTTATTTTTGGATAACTAATGCAAAAAAAACAAACTAATGTGAGAATTAGCGACTTCATAATGACTCATTTCATTAACACTCGCCCGCCATACTAACATGATGAATTGGCGGAACTCACTAAATATAAGAAAATAACTGTTTAATTGAGGTATTTTAATGCGTTTAGTGCTAGCAGCTCTATGTACAAGTCTACTTTTTGGATGTGTCACCACAGCGCCATTAGCGCCAAAGTTAGATGTACCTAAGAAGCCACTACTAAAAAAGTCTGTTTATCAAATCAGCTATAGTACCGAACTTAATTCCGCACGAATTAAATCAGTGCAATTGCCCGCTCACCCACTTGCTCAAGGTGACACAGTCTACATCAATGCCGATAAGGTCAGTTTGACTGATACACTGAGAAAGCAGATTGTTGCTTTACTTGAGAAAAAAGGTCTGAAAGTTGTTGCAGCTAAAAACGCAAACTACACGCTAACGATTCATCAACTTGATTTGGAATTTGCAGCTAATAAAACGTACGCACTGGATAGGCCAAGAAATCCACATCCACATATTGCTGAACTTGCTCAAAATTCGCCAGCATTTCAATGTACTAATATTGTAGCTTCTGTCAGTATGCGTTTAGCGCATCAAGCATCATCCGATGTTGTCTGGTTTGCCAAGTCATCGGTAGATAGCGCAGGCTTCCAAGGTATCCCTTTACAATTCACCTTTACTGAAGTGGAAAAAATAGAAAACGAACACGATGTACTGTCGTTTATCGTCGCACAAAATACCGACGAGGCACGCCGTCAACGTGGCGAGAAGCCGGTTGATATTCCTCCTTACAAGGTAACTAAAACGGTTTCACCGCTTGAGAAAACCGCTGGTGCATGTACCCAAACGGAAGTGTCAGCGTTAACTGCGGATATGCAAAAACACTTGGCCGAGAGTTTAATTGAAAAGCTAAACGTTAAGTAACATAAGTACTCGCCAGTTTGACAGAGGTCAACTGCAAGCTGGCGCTACATTTATTTACAGACAATAACGCTTTTAGGATTATACTCGACGCAGAAAAATAAAAAGTTCGGAGTAAAGACATGGAGCAATACGGCACAATCTTATTGGTTGAAGATGATACTTCATTGGCGCAATGGGTCGCCGAATATCTTGATAACCAAGGCTATAAAACACATTGCTGCTATCGCGGTGATGAAGTTATTGAACGTGTTAAGTCACTAGACCCCGACCTTGTTTTACTTGATCTTATGCTCCCTGGTAAGGACGGTATCAGTGTATGCCGCGACTTACGTCAGTTTTATAACAAGCCTGTTATTATGCTCACTGCCAAAGATGAAGAAATGGATGAAGTCATCGGTTTGGAAGTTGGTGCTAGCGATTACGTTATCAAGCCCGTTCGTCCTCGTGCCTTACTCGCTCGGATCAAAGCAAATGTGCGCGCTGCACAAGAAAAACCCCAAGATCATCACGCAGCCAATCACGAACTCGTAGTTGGACAGTTATGCATCGACACTCAAGCTCGCAAAGTCAGTGTTACTGGCCAAGAAGTCATCGTTTCTAGCGCTGAATACCTACTACTGCAATTTTTAGCCAGTCACGCTGGTGAAGTTGTCTCTCGCGATGCGGTATTTAAAGCGACAAAAGGAAGAGAGTATGACGGCCTCGACAGAAGCGTTGATGTGCTCATTTCTGCCTTGCGTAAAAAGTTTAATGATGATCCTCAAAACCCAGAAAAAATTAAAACGGTGTGGGGTAAAGGATATCTACTCGTACCATCAGCTTGGTAATGAAGGTCGCAAGCTAATATCGTGAAGAAACTCTACATCTACTTACTCGCTGGTGCATTGATTTCGATCTTTGCACTGGGTTGGGTGATCGACACCTATAATCAGCAAACCGCTCCTTTAGAAGATAGTTTTGAGTGGCAGAGCAAACTAATTACAGGCCTTGCGAAACAAGTTGCAAATATTGAGCAGGAAGAGCGCGAAAATGCAACGGCTTTAATTGCTCAACAATTCGACATCAACATTCGTTATAAAGATGGCGATACTTTAGCCATGCCGCTCGAATTAAAACAACAGATGTTACTACCTGATGGGTTAGTGATAGAAAACGAGAATGTATATCTGCTAAAAACAACCCCTGAAATGGCGCCTGATTACGTTGAACTTGAATGGGAGCCTCAGGTTGAACAGGCAGATTACGACGTATTGCTGACGTTATTTTTCTACGGTGGCATTTGCGCAATATTATGGTTTATTCTTTCTCCGTTAGTTAAACGCTTGATCGTTCTCAATACTGCAGCAAAACACTTTGCCAGTGGTAATCTAAGCGCGCGCATCGCCCCAAATCATTTCACTTATATTCGTGACTTAGAAAATACCTTTAATCGAATGGCAAGCCAAATAGAGAAGTTGATGGCTGAGAATAAGCTCATGGCCTCCAGTCTTTCTCATGACATTCGAACACCTGTTGCGTGTTTAAGATTTGGCCTAGATGCAGCTTTAGATGAAAGTGATATCGATGCTATTCACGACTATTTGGCGCGCATGGAAAAAGATCTAGATCAAATGGAAGATATGCTCTCAAGCTATCTATCTTTTGCGACGCTTGAACAAAAGTCTCATTTACTCAAGCACGAAGTAACAACCCTATCTCGCTATGGTCAAGACCTGATGCAGCAAATGCAACCAAAGCTGCAAAAGAACCAGCTGTCTGGCCGCGTAGAAATTCCTGAACACTTAATGATCCATGGTGACTTACATTGGCTTGCAAGAACGATAAGTAATTTGATCAGCAATGCCTGTGATTTTGCCACTGCCAGTGTGCTATTAAGTGCACACCGCACCGAGCATTGGCTCATTATTACCGTTGAAGACGATGGCCCAGGGATCGCGAGACAAAATTGGGATAAAGTCTTTAGTCCTTTCTTTCAAGAACAAACTCACCGCAACCGTGCAGGTAAAAGCTATGGCTTAGGCCTTGCAATCGTTGCAAAAGTCATGGATTGGCATCATGGTACAGCCACCGTTAGCCAGTCAGAACGATTAGGTGGCGCAAAATTTGTGCTTTCGCTACCCTGTAAAGAAAAATAATTATTGTAAATAAGTCGCTACACGTCGACTTATCTCATATAGAAATAATCGTGAAAACATTAGCTTATAAGCTAAGCTTTGCTTTTTGAGTGCAACAACTTAATTACGGCTAAATATCAGGCTAAAACTTGCGCTAAATCAAGGTAATTTACTCTTTTTATTTCTTTTTAATTACAGTAGATTGTCAGCGCCGTTAGAAATTTTTAGAGAAGTATAATAATTATGAGCAATGTCCGAGGAGAGTTCAGCTCTCGCTTTGGTTTTATTATGGCTGCCGCAGGATCGGCGGTAGGTTTGGGAAACATTTGGGGGTTTCCAACACAAACGGCATCCAATGGTGGTGCTGCGTTTGTTTTAGTTTATCTGGTTTTGGCTTTTTGTCTTGCCTATCCAGCACTAATGGCAGAACTCGTCATTGGTCGTCACGGCCAAGCAAATGCCGTATCTTCACTGCGCAAACTAACAAATACAGCATGGCAAAGTAAGCTTGCTTTTGTTGTCGGATTCGGCGGCATAATTTGTGCGGGTCTTATTTTAAGTTTCTATGCAATCGTGGCTGGGTGGATGTTTAGCGCAACACTTGAACCCATCGCGGAAGTTGCATCCATGACTCAAGCGCAATCTTGGCTTGCTGATTCGTCTATGTCGCGCAATATAGTGTTTACAGCGGCCTTTATTGCACTCACAGTGCTTATAATTAGTAAAGGCGTAGAAAACGGCATTGAAAAGTGGTCAAAGCGTTTGATGCCCGCACTTATCGGTATTTTATTCTCGTTAATTGCGTATGTATTAACCCAAGAAGGTGCCGTTGAAGGACTTAAGGTGTATCTTGTTCCTGACTTTTCTTCTGTGCTCAATCCGCAGTTACTCGTTGATGCCCTAGGACAAGCATTTTTCTCGCTTTCGCTTGGTACCAGCGTGATGATCATTTACGGCTCATACATTAGTAAAAAAGAGAATTTAGTTTCACTTGGTGCCATGGTTACCTTAATCGACGTCTTTATCGCGTTCGTTGCTGGCTTACTTATCATTCCCGCCATGTATGTTGCGCAAGCGCAAGGCGTAGAGATTTTTGCAGCTGACGGCTCACTGCTAAATGAAGACACCTTAGTGTTTCAAGTATTGCCAGCATTGTTTGATAGCATGGGGAGTATAGGCCTTTTAGTGAGCTTTGCTTTCTTTGCTCTGATGAGTATTGCCGCACTCACCTCATCTATTTCAATGCTAGAAGCGCCAGTTTCTTATGCCGTTGAACGTTTTGCATTGGGCAGAGTACAGGCCACCTGGATCATCGGTACCTTGGTAACAGCCGTGAGCTTCACCATTTTGGTAAACATCGAAACCCTGTTCGGCTTTACTGTTAGCCTAACAACGAAGTTTGGTCAGCCACTACTTGGCATGCTGTGCTGTGTATTTGTCGGTTGGATTTGGCACAGAGCAAAACTGCTTAAAGAAATTGAATCAGGATGCCCGGAAGTTGGCAGTAGTTTTTTCTGGAAGGTATGGCCTTGGTACATCCGCTTTGTTTGTCCAATTGCTATTGCTGCGGTATTTTTAAATTCACTATAATTTCGCTCATAAAAAGAGGCTACGCATAGCCTCTTTTACTTTTTAACAAATAGCATATCCTGATGCGGGATCCCATCTTCTAGATATTCTTCACCTTGCTTCACAAAGCCGAGCCCCGTATAAAACTTGTCTAGATAACACTGCGCAGAAATAACTAGAGTCTCATTAGAAATCTCCGTTTCACAACAAGCAATCGCACGATGCATAAGGTCATGTGCAACGCCCTGTCCTCGCAGCGTTGATGAAACAATAACACGGCCAATGGATGCAGTAGTTACGGATTTTCTATAACAACGTGCATACGCTAAAATTTGTCCATCTTTAACTAAAAATAGATGTCGAGTTTCAGGCGCCCTATCGGTATCATCAATTTCTGGATAGGGACATGCTTGTTCCACAACGAATACATCAACCCTTAGCTTTAAAATCTCAAAAAGCTCATCTTTAGTGAGCGCATCATAACTTTTAATTTGCCAATTCATATTATTCTCTGTCATACCAATTAGCTTTATTAAGACTAATTGGTATCCTTTATGCCTAAAGTAAAAGATCCACCTTCTAAAGAAGGTGGCTTTGCATTAGCCCCCTAGAAGGGGGCGTTGTTTACTGGAGTGTTAACTGCGCCTGCTCTTGCACCTCTTCCTTTTCTTGGTGCCTGACATACCGCCTTATTATTTCTTCATTTATCCCTACAGTATCTACGAAGTACCCTCTCTGCCAAAAATGGTTTCCCCATAACTTGTTTTTCCTTAAGTATGGATATTTGCTAAATAGCTTTAACGCTATTTTTCCCTTTAAAGCACCCATTAATTTCGAGACTGACAACTTCGGCGGTATCTTTACTACCAAATGAACATGGTCAACCTGCACATTTAACTCGACTACTTTGCACCCTAACTGCTCACAATAAACTTGTATGCACCTGTAAACATCTCTGCCTACTTTGTTCTTCAATATTCTGAACCTATACTTTGGTGTCCAGACTATATGATATTGACATCGCCAATACACATGCGATGCTTTCTCGTATCTACTCATGTTTTTTCCTTATATGACTTCGCTAAAAATCAAGTAAGGAATTAACATGAGTATTTTTTCAGGCAAAGCCTAAATGATGATAACCACCTACTGAAGTAGGTGGTTTAGGGCCGAAAACAAAAACGCCCAGACAAAGCTGGGCGTTTTAGAGTAAATTAAGTGATTATGAGAACAGCCGCTCCAACTGATCGCACAATTGAGAGATATTTACGTGATCGTGCTCAATTGTTAGATCGACGTAACCATCCCCTCGAAACGCTCTGTCCAACTCTATCAGTACATGAGTTCGATGCGCTTCAGGTACAAACGAAAGTTCAACTTCTTGTAGTCCAAATAATGCACGTGAGTTTGGTCGGTATTCTAATTCTTGGTAACAACCAGAAACAGACTGAAACTCAGACGCTCGTAAATAGCCCTTTTCTACATCCGCTTTCACCAAATGGAAGCCTAAACGCTCCATCGCTGTCATACATGCTTTCACTGCTTCATTTGGATAAATGTGTAAAGCATCTTTGTCTGACGGATCGATTGCTAAATCAATGTCTAAGCCAGTTTCAATCCAAACATGACAACGGTTGAAGCCCGCATTGATTTCTGTGATTGGTGTTTCTGAATGAAGTCGAGCTTCAAAAGGAATAACTTTTTCTTCGCCTGGGCCTATCGTGAAATTATTACCTACACGCCAACGGTCAATAACATGATTACTAAAGTATTCTCCGTCTTCCCCTTCAACCTTAACTCTTGTCATTAGCGCAAGCTCTAAACCTGTTACTTCTTGGCTAACGTCACCGCCTTTTACTACAATTTGCGCTTGAAATTTCTGTCCCGGGTGCAAATGCTCTGTTTCCAATACAGTATCTACTTTTGCCGCACCGATACCGACAGATGCTAGGATCTTCTTAAACATTACGTCTCCTGTCCGGTATGTCCTTACCTGCATCATAACCATATTTTTTCCAACTTGTCAGCGAAAATTTATAATTTATATATCAGGAGGTTTTGGTACACTGCTCATATCTTGGATAAAAATTTAAAGTTATGGAACTGCTCTATTTTGCTGTCGCATTTGCATGCGGATTTTCTGTTTATCAATTAAAGCTTCCTCCTTTAATTGGTTTTTTGATGGCAGGCTTTGTCTTAAACCTACTTGGCCATAAAACCACGGACTTACTTACCCAACTGGCAGATCTTGGTGTCACGCTGCTGCTTTTCAGCATCGGCTTAAAGTTACGAGTTGGTAACTTGATAAAGCCTCAGGTTTGGGCGCCAGCGAGTATGCACATCATTACCAGTACGGCGTTTTTCGCTAGCCTGTTGTTGATGCTAGGGGCGATGAGCCTACCTTTATTTA
Source organism: Pseudoalteromonas sp. OANN1 (assembly GCF_024124685.1). Classification (NCBI taxonomy): domain Bacteria; kingdom Pseudomonadati; phylum Pseudomonadota; class Gammaproteobacteria; order Alteromonadales; family Pseudoalteromonadaceae; genus Pseudoalteromonas; species Pseudoalteromonas sp. OANN1. Next base: position 48,700 of record NZ_JAMXSE010000005.1, on the reverse strand, counting down.
CCGACCTAGACTGGCAAAGCGCTTTACTGGTTGGTTTTGCATTTAGCTTTTCCAGTACCGTTTTTGCGGTAAAAGTGCTGGAAGAACGCGGTGAAATGGCAAGTCTTCACGGTAAAATCTCAATCGGTATTTTGGTTATGCAAGATATCTTTGCGGTTATCTTTCTCGCCGTCAGTACAGGCAAAGTACCCAATATTTGGGCACTGGCACTGCTTGTGGTGCTACCGCTTGTACGTCCAGTTATGTTTTGGGTATTAAGCCGCTCAAAGCATGGCGAGTTACTCCCTCTTTTTGGCTTCTTTTTTGCCTTGGTCGCAGGTTATCATGCCTTTGAATTTGCGGGTCTCAAAGGAGATCTCGGTGCGCTGATCATGGGTATGATTTTCGCCCCACATAAAAAAGCTGGTGAGTTGTCAAAATCACTACTGAATGTGAAAGACATCTTGCTTGTTGGGTTTTTCTTGAATATTGGTTTGAATGCCACGATTACACTGGACGCGCTTTTAATAGCGATTCTACTGGTAATTGTTTTACCGATTAAAGTCTCTCTTTATTATCTCTTCACCAATATGTTCAAATTGCGTGCTCGTACATCGCTATTGAGCGCTTTTACACTCACTAACTATAGCGAGTTTGGTCTTATTGTCTGTGCCGTTGCATCTGCTTCTGGTGCGGTTGCTCCTGACTGGTTAGCGGTCGTGGCTATTGCTGTTTCTATTACTTTTGTGATTGCGTCTCCGCTAAACAAACGCTCGAACGAAATCTACGTTAAATTAGAGCCTTGGTTATTAAAGTTTGAGAGCCAAGACCGCTTAGAAGAAGAACTACCCGTAAACCTGACCGATACAAAAATCGTAATATTTGGCATGGGAAGAATTGGAACAGGTGCTTATGAAACAATACAAGCCAGTTTCCCTGATACCGTTGCAGGTGTAGATATTAAACCTGAGGTGGTTGAAAAACATGTGTCCAGAGGCCGCAGAGTATTAACCGCCGACGCAACCGATCCTGACTTTTGGCAACGTGTAAATCATTCTGAAGTAGAAATGGTAATGCTCGCGATGCCAAAGCATATGCAAAACATTTACGCACTGGAGCAGCTCAAAGCATCGGGTTATAACGGCCAAGTTACCGCCATTGCGAACTACCCTGATCAACAGAAGGAATTAGAAGAAATGGGCGTGAATTCTACCTATAACTTCTACCTTGAAGCAGGTAGTGGTTTTGCAGAACACGTAAAAGAGAAATTATTTACTTAAATTAGATATTGGTTCTCAGTATCATAATTGGTACTGAGAACTATTTTCATATTCAGATCATTGTGTTACGTCTAGACGTCTATTTTTATTGTTTCATTCCTCTCATTATTCGATTTACAAAGCTTTACATCCAAGATGGTAATTTGCCCCCACTTCAGAGTAAACTGATCACATCGGACATGGCGTAAGTATCTATTTTATGAACATAAATTGATACCGAATGCCCTTTGAACATCGTGTCACTGGATTGTGAACAAGCTATACCTTTGGGGGTTTTATGATTAAGAATAAATCTAATGGTCAATTTTCTGCAGTAGTGGATGACGTCAAGGCTGCGCCTTTTTCAGACCTCCAAGAAAGACTAGACGCAATTCAGGACAGCGGCATGACAGCGCTGGCAATTCGCAATATCCTATTTCATAAAATGCTCGATATGCATGCAGTACCAAACGATCATTATTTAAGAGATGAAGAAACTCCGAGCCGTTTAGACGATCCTAAAATAATTGAGAAGTTAAATGAGCTGGGCTTTTTCCGCAGCAAGCCTTCATCGCAACTACACTAGTAAAGATTTAGGGAGCCTACTCTCCCACATAGGCTGACAATGCCCGTCGTCAGCCTATTTTCCTCTTCCAAGCACAAGCTTTCACCTCTTTCACAAGCATCCTAATAAAGTAATAAATAGCGTAAGCTATTACGGTGATTAGCAACACCAATTTTTCCCTGCAAAGAAGTGGAACTGAGTAACCGAGATCAGTCACCCTGCGAAGATTTTAGTGGCGGGTTATTTTTCTTTTTCGGTAATAATGTTTTCCAAGCCTGCTTGAATGGCTTCAAGTAAATTGCGGTCAGTGAATCATGCCCTGCATCATATTGCCCAACTCCAATGGTAATTTTACCCGCACTCGAGGCCTTAATAAGCGAACCATACATACGGTCCCAAATGGCTAGTGCTGAACCTAAGTTGGTATCAAAATGGATTGGATTGCTACTGTGATGCACTTGGTGTTGTGCAGGACTAATAAACCAATTCTCTAGCCTATTACCCCAACTCAGCCATATATGTGAATGCCTTAAATTAGCCCCAAAGATATTAAATAAAAAGACAAACGCATTCGCACCAAGAATATCGTACATACTCAAGCTGCTGCCAAATACGTAATACCCTATTCCAACTACAATTCCTTGAGTTAATGCCATACGACAGGCGTACAGGTAGCTTTCAACGGGATGTGAGCGATAAATGGTAAAGGGAGTCAGGACTTTTGCAGAATGGTGCACCTTGTGAAACTCCCAAAAGAATGGGATTTTATGTAGCATCAGGTGCAGCAAGAACCGAGTGAAGTCATCGACTATAAATAAAAATAACGTAAATAGTCCAATCACCAGCCATTCTGGCGCTTCAAGATGTAAAGCTGGACCAAAAAGCGCTTCAAGCCCACCGGATAACCCTAGCGCCACCGGTACCATAGTCAACACGATAGGCGTGAACGTCGCCGCCTTTATCAATCGATTTGTGACCAATAAACAGTAATCGAGCTTGGCGCTTTTGCACCACCACACTTGCTTGGGAAACAGAAACTTTAAAAAACCTTTACCAGAGCGCGCTTTTTCTGTGGCGATATAAACAGGAACAGCCATCAAAATGGCACTAAACAAGTATGGCAAATACACTCTTTTATTGGCATCGAACAAGTAGCCTGGGAGTTCAGTAATGCTTTGCCATAATTGCTCTAACATAGTCATTTCCATCAAAAAGAAATAATGAGTTCATATATTTTTGGAATAGCTCCATAGGCCTTACGACAGGCGCCATGAAGCTGCGGCCCTTATTTTAAGAGCCGCATAGACAATCAATTAAAACTGGTATTTATAGCCTAAACTAAATTGTCTTGGTTTGCCTGGGCGCGCGCCATACGGGCGGCGACTGACAATTTCTGCTTCATCGAACAAGTTATCGATTTTAGCATAAACTTGACCATACTGACCTAGCTCGTAACTTGCGGATACATCAACGATGGTTGTGCTAGGCACCTTGGCACCTTCAAGTACAAGCTCAAAGTCTTCAGTGCTTCTGCCAGCAGCTTCGTTCATCTCACTGATGTATTTGATGGCTACGTTAACTTTCCAGTCATTTGCTGCGAGGCCAATGTTAAAAGTGGCTTGATGAGATGGTAAATACGGAAGCTCATCACCATTTTTAATATAACCCCATTGTGCGAACGTTGTCGCACGCTCATTCTGGAATTCACCTTTCGTATAGGTGTAGGTGAGACTATAAGGGATATCCAATTGAAGGCTCAAAGGGTAACGTTGTGCAAACTGCATTTCGAGACCGTAAACATCCACCTCACCACCACTGAATTGCTGGTCTTGTTGGTCATTAACACCACAATTAGACTGACCACAGCTTTCGTTCAGATTCTCATAATCGTTGAAAAAGCTCACAATCTCAAACTGAGTCACACCATCATTAAAGCGCCCACCAAATTCGTAGTTAACGCTCTTCTCAAGCTCTATATCCGGATCTTGTTGTGGTGAAGAAGGCACAAAACCTTGGTGCACACCAAATAAAAGACCGGCATCATCAGAAAGCTGATAGAAACCACTTAGGCTAGGTAGCCAAATACGGGTGGTTTTATCAATCCAAACATCGGCATCTTTATTATCTTGGTAAGACATGTCCATCAGCTCGCCACGAAGGCCAAGGCCTAGTGTCAACGCATCAAGTTGTACTTTATCTTCTAGATATACCGACCACGCTTTGGTATTTTCAGTATTCAGTGATGTAAACTGCTTTGAACCTTCCAGCAACACAGGTGAACCACCTTCCATTGCATACGCTTGCTCAAAATGTTTGCGCTCAATTTCATCTTCGTGGAAACGCACGCCAACAGCAATATCATGGGTTAAGTTAAACAGACTAAAGCTCGTATTGGCATCGACTTGAAGACCTTGAGAGAAATACTCACGGTCATTAGTCCCCATATTCAAAAAGATATTTGAACCTGCAACGACAGAGTCCCTTGCCCCAGTGATCACACCGTACTCATTTGCAAAAGTCTCTGGGGTTGCCATGATTTTTGAAAGAGATGGTCCACTTTTGCTACCCACACTATTGAGCTTAAGCCAAGCTCGCTCATAGTCATTACGGTACAGTCTTGTTGTAACGTTAAAGTCTTTGCCATCAAGCACATGGGATAACATTACCTGAGTATGCTTGGTATCCATCTCTGCCGGCTGAGACGCTGCGTATCGACGATACGGGTTTTCAGCAAAATCTGCCTCCGTTAAACCAAGGTAGGTTTCGTCAGACAACTCGTCGGCGTAGCTGAGTTTTAAGCCAAAGGTATGATTTAGATCACCTTGTGAAAGTTTATAATTAAACTTGGCTAAGATATCGTTCTTCTCAAACCCCGTATCACCACCGCCATCAAGCTCTTTAAAACCATCGGCTTGTAGATTAACCGCTTCGAATAAGAAGCCGACATTATTTACGACTGAACCGTAGTAGCCGTGCGCTTTGGAATAACCATCGCTGCCAGCCGCAACATCAATACCGCCTTCTGTAAATTCTGGCACTTGGCGAGTCACCAAGTTAAGCGCACCAGCAACGGTTTGCGGGCCATGCTTGATAGCCGCAGGTCCTTTAAACACTTCAACTGCAGTCATACGAGTCGTAACCGGGAAATAATAAGCAGCTGGCGCAGAATAAGGAGCCGGACCGATGAGCACACCGTCTTCCATTATGGTGATTTTCTTGCTTCGCTCAGGTGTTACACCACGAAAACCGATGTTTGGTCGCAGGCCATAACCATCTTCTTCACGAATATTAACGCCAGGCACATTGGAAAGAATACGGTGAATATCATCGTATTCGTATTCTGCCAACTGCGCTTCTGACAACAACGTTGCAGAGCCAGCTTCTTTTCGCAATTTATCGTGGTGGCTGATAATAGAGATATGCTCAATATCTTGATTGTCATCCGCAGCTTGCGCTTGAGGTAGTGCAAAGATTACCGCTACCGTTAATAAAGATTTCTTCATGTTCATGCGCTTAGTCATTGTCACCTGCCGAAGTTTGTGGAAGTTCTAGGGCGAGCTTTTCGATAAACTCGGTCTTTAAATCATCCGTCACTTTTTTAACGTCTGTATGCGTTTGCGTCACTTGCTCTGTAGACCCTGCAAGCTCAGCTTTAAGGCTCGCATTCATCGCAAGCAGTGTAGCTTCTGCATCCGCTAGTCCTGCAAGCATGCGCTCTTTTACATCACTACCATTCTCAGCATCTAAAAAGTCGTCAAAGCCCAATGTATTCTCAGCATCTTGGCCATTACCGGTGAAGATGTTTCTAAATGCTCTGATGTTAGCAAGTAAATTCTCTTTCGAATGTTCTGCAATTGGCGACTCCACCGCATCAGGGCAAGCCTCTAAACCACACGCATTCGGAAAACCTAGGCCTAACGGCGTCGCTATTTTGCCGTCTTTTAACTCTTCGGTCATGTAAAATAGCGCCTTTGATATTTCATTGAGCGCTAAGTGGGGCGTGTCAAACGGCGAGCCTAGTTGTCCTGCATTAACAAGTTTAGCTGCGTAGCCATTTTCTCCAGTCCACTGAGACAGGAGTATGTTACTCTGTGCTTCAATGTCTTTAGCCACTTCCGTCGCAAACTCACAACGCGCAACCGCTCTTTCCTGAGTTGAACGGCTATTCCATGGTGCCAAAGCATCATTCACTGACGAGCAGTTGTGGTCAAGATTGGCATTGAATAGAAGGTGCTCTAAGGCAGTTAAGCCTTTACGGTTTGCAGTACGCTCAGAGATATTATAAGGATTGCTAGCATTACCGTTAATAACGCCATCTTCAAAATACACTACATCCAAGTCGATATCACATAACGAGCCTGTAGCGGGCCAAACATAAATATTATTTTTAAGCTCTTTACTATTGGCAGTAAGTGGACCCATTTGCATCAATTCAACATACTGCCACCCAACCATAGCGTTGCGCCAACTTTGTTGAGCATTTTGCCTTAACGCAGCGGTATTTTCAGCCAGTACTTTTTCAGCACTACAATAACTCGCAACTTCAAGTTGTTGTGTTACAGCGAGTTCATTGAATTGCTCAATTGCAGGGGTAAGCACATTATTCACAAGGTTACTTACCAAGGCTGCTTCATCAAATTGCGTGGGTAAAGTTGGATTATCCGTTCCAGAGTTATTATCCTTCACTCCAGGACCTTGGCTACTTGAAGTACTTTCACCACAACCCGACAATACCAAAGCCACAGCGACGGCAGCGGCACTTAAACGTTTAGATACTCTCATTTGTATTCTCTATTATCTATATACAACAAAAGGTTAGCAGAATTAACGGCTAACCTTTTAACGTTATAAACGAAAATTTAGATTACCAGTTGGCAACATTCTCAGCATCGAAATCATATGCAGTTGCAATGATTTCTCGCGCTTCCAATAAAGCAGTCTTATAAGCTTCCACTTTATCTGCCGCGAATTCAGGCTTATCACCCATTAATTCATGGATTTTAACAAAGTCTGCATCTGTAACAGGAGAAAACGGATTAAACTGGAAGTTTAATGCGAAGCCTTTCATTTCAGACCAGTGCTTTGCTACTGCATAGAATTGATCAGCATCAAAATCACCTGATGCGATATCGTCTAAATCACCATCATCATTTGAGATTGTATCATTGATATAATGCACAACGGTTGCAGCGATAGACTTTTCCCATGCTAACAACGCTTGATTACGCAATGTCTCTAAACGCGCTTTATCCTCGTCTGACCACTGCGCAACATTAGTACCAACATTAGCGTTGATAAGTTTACGCGCTTCAATAAACGCTAATTGTGCTTCAGCGCTGAAGTCCGTTGGGTTAGCGTTAGATTTAGTGCCACGGTCACGCTTTGCTGCATTTGTTGAGTTACCAAAGTTAAATTCAGATAGTAGATCGATTTTGCCATCATTATCCAAATCATGATAACCATTTGCATACGCTTCACGGCCACCTTTAGCTGAAAGTTCATCATCTGTATAGTCTAGATAATCAACAGCAGCTCCGAAATAGCCATAGCCTTCATCAAACTTGTGTTCAAGTTCCGTGTAGCTTTTGCCATCCGCTAATGTCGCGTTATCAGCTGACTTTTCACCAATGAGTAAATCATCTAGATAATCGTCCGCACCTTGAGAAAGCGACACTGCACCATTTAAGTGTTTTTGCATTAGCTGGGCAAGATCAAGGCCTTCCGGTGTTACGTAGAGTTTGTTCAGCGTGATAGCTGTGCCATTATGCTCTGCTTTGATTGTTGAGCCATTTTCAAACTGCTGAAGTTGCGCTTGTAGCAGGTCTAAATAGTGTAGGGCTAAACCTTCAGGTGTTTTTGGCTGTGTACCAAAGTTAACCCAACCAGCCATGACCCCATCCTCTTCCCATGCTTTATGCATATTAGAGGTATCACGTCCTGCAATTTTACCACCTTCGCCAGCGACGTTTTTCAGTGAACTTGAAATTTGTCCTAATGTGGTTTGTGCAGCGTTTGCGGCAACAGCGAAATCAAGGGTTTCGTCCAACACCACTGTATCTGTAGGCATTAAGAAGGTTTTAATCTCAGTGATTGCCGCTTCAGCTGTTTTTTGCTCCGCCGCATTACCCACAGTTTCATTATTAAGCTTACCCATTAGGCTCTTAATATGAACCATAGCTGCGTGACGTGCGATTTGGCCAGAATAAGAAACTGAAGATTCACCTTGTGTGTTATTAAAGGCATAGCGGTTTACACCCGCTTTGTTTTCTTCAGCAATTTGTTGAACAGCAATTTCAGCTTCAACTTCTGTTTTTTCGCCTTTGCTATCAGTTGCCGTGATAGTTACCGATACTTTACCGCCTTCAACCTGTTCGAAATTTAGTGCGTTTGCAGCTTTGAGCTTAACCGCACCGTCAACAATTTCAAAACGGTTGTCAGAGATGGTGAGTGTTAATGCACTTACTTCATCGTTGTCGTCAGCAAAAGTAATATTTGCAACCGCAGCACCAAGTGTATCTTCAGATACTGATGCACTGTCTACGGTAATAGTAGGTGCCGCATTGGTGGCTGGAGGTGGTGTTGTGTTGTTATCATCGTTGTCATTTGAGTTGCTGCTAGAGCCACCACATGCGGTAAGGCCTAAAGTTGCAGCGAGGATAGCAGTCGTTAACAGAGACTTTTTAAGTGCCATTGAATTGTTCCTTTGAGACTAATTATGTTTATATTTTCATAACTAGGCGTAAAGTATACACACACCTAAATAGCAATCAATATTATTTGCATTGTATAAATAACAATTTTTTTAAAAAATGCTACGTAACAGCTAACTACTCCAGCGCTATCACTCTTCAAAAGGAGTATAGATACTTCATATAAAACAAAGGGATAACACCATATAGCTGGCATTATCCCTTTGTATCAGAAATCTGTTTCACAAATTTCTCCGAATTGAGCATTCGGAAAATTCGAAGTATCTTTGCGTTAAATCAAATTGTTACTTTTTAGTTCCAAACATCAGTAACAAATAAGTAACCTTGACGCCAAATCGTTTTGATCTTTTCTGGACGACTCGGATTATCATGTAGCTTTTTACGCAAGCGAGAGATGCGGACGTCTATTGTTCGAGTATCTGGGCGATAGTATTTACCAAGGATCTGCTCGTATACAAAGTCACGCTTCACTACTTTGCCGCCATTGCTCGCAAGTAACCATAGCAACTCAAACTCATGGGTTGTGAGGTCAATTCGCTCCTGCCCATAACTCACTCGTCTGGTGTTTTTGTCGATATGCAGCTGGCCAAAGGTTAACTGCTCTGGCTCATCGTCAAACTGCGAGTTTGCAGCTTGCCTTCTTAACACTGCATCAAGTCGAGCTCGCCATAATCTAGGCTTTGCGTCTTTGGAAATAACTTCGTCAGCACCGAGCTCTAAAAACAGGCTGTGAACATCCTCGTCATCGCTGTCAAGACTGACGATCACAGGGGCTTTGAATCTTTGTCTAAATTGGCTGATTGAATCGCAGGTTGGTACGGATGCGATAGCTTGATCAAGCACGATACCGTTAATAGACTTCCCTGAAAAACCATTCAATTGACCTAATTCCCTCAACAACTCAACAGTATAGCCTTGCTCTTCAAGCATTTTTTGTTGTGATGTCAATATATTGTTATTGCTTTGTGCAACCAAGATAGTGGACACGGACGCACCTCATTCATTCAACATGGATGAACACAGTGTAGTCACGCAACCTGAATGGATGCTTTACAGCGTAAATAATCCTTTTGCCGTATCCCAAAGAGCTTTAACAACTGGGTCATATAACCGTTTATTCTTAGTTACAAGTCCAATTTCAATTTCATCCGATCTAAGCTGCAAAAGCTGAACTTGATTCTTAAATGGACTTTGACTAATTACTATCTCGGGGACACACGCAATACCAAACCCTAAACTCGCGAGCGCAACCATAGCTTCATGACCCGAAACATGCGCATAAACTTTAGGAACAAAATTGTGTTTTTTGCAAAAGTTATCGATTCGATCTTTTAACACGCCTTGCTCTGGCATAATAAAAGACAGCCTCTGCCACGGCATTTCACTATGACTATATTCATCAATAATAGACTTAAGCGGACAGTCCATCGTTGGGCCAATAAACACCAATCTCGAACGGCCGATTGGCAAGTACTCTATACCGTTCGGTAGATGTTTTGGCTTCACTGCTACCGCGACATCTTCTTTACCACTGGCAACTTCTGCTATTGAATGCGCGGGGTCGCCGGTAATAAGATTTAACTCTACTTGCGGGTACAGATGGCGAAACTTGGAAAAAAGATCATAAATAAAACTGTAAGTCGCGGTCACTGAACAAAATAAACTCAACTCACCAGTCAAAGGCTTATCATCGTCAACGCATTCGCTCTTAAACTGCCGCCAGCTTGCTAATGTCGCTTGCGCGTAATGAACAAACGCTTTGCCTTGTTGCGTCAGCTCAACGGTGCGATTATCTCGTAGAAATAAAGGTGCGCCGACTTCCTCTTCTAACTGTTTGATTTGACGACTTAATGTCGGAGGGCTAACAAAACAGCGCTCACTCGCCCGAGAAAAATGCAGCGTATCTGCAAGTGCCAAAAAATATTTTAGTTGTTTGTGATTCATAGTATTTCACCTTTTGAAACACTATAGTTCAAATATATCATTTTACGCAATCAAAAGTTCGCCATACTCTGACTTCAATCTATTTCTACAGAATCAGGAAATATCATGTCGAATTACTTTAATACTTTATCTTTACGTGAGCAATTAGCTCAGCTTTCTCAATGTGAATTCATGGATCCAAAAGAATTCGAACAAGGTGTCGACGTTCTGATTGGTAAAAAACTAGTCATTGTTGGTTGTGGCGCACAAGGCTTGAACCAAGGTCTAAACTTAAGAGATTCTGGCTTGAACGTCAGTTACGCACTACGTCCTTCAGCAATTGAAGAAAAACGTCAATCTTTTCTTAATGCATCTGAAAACGGCTTTATTGTTGGCACCTATGAAGAACTCATTCCTGAAGCTGATTTGGTTCTAAACTTAACGCCTGACAAACAACATACTTCTGTTGTAAACGCAGTCATGCCGTTAATGAAAAAAGGCGCAACACTTGCTTACTCTCACGGCTTCAACATCGTAGAAGAAGGTATGCAAGTGCGTGAAGATATTACCGTAATCATGGTTGCACCAAAATGTCCTGGCACAGAAGTACGTGAAGAGTACAAACGCGGCTTTGGTGTACCTACGCTGATTGCAGTTCACCCTGAAAACGACCCCGAGGGTAAAGGTCTTGCGCAAGCTAAGGCGTACGCTGCCGGAACCGGTGGTCATCGTGCAGGCGTATTGCAGTCATCATTTATTGCTGAGGTAAAGTCAGATCTAATGGGTGAGCAAACCATCCTATGCGGTATGTTGCAAACTGGCTCATTACTATGCTTTGACAAAATGGTAGAAGAAGGCATTGAACCTGGATATGCATCAAAGCTCGTACAATATGGCTGGGAGATCATCACTGAAGCGCTAAAACACGGTGGTATCACCAATATGATGGACAGACTGTCTAACCCCGCTAAGTTACGCGCATTTGAACTGAGCGAGCAACTAAAAGACATCATGCGCCCGCTTTATAACAAGCATATGGACGACATCATCAGTGGTGAGTTTTCAGAAGGTATGATGGCTGATTGGGCTGAAAACGACAATAAATTGCTTACATGGCGTGCAGAAACCGCACAAACTGCGTTTGAAAAGCAATCGAATACTGATGCTGAAATTTCAGAGCAGACTTTCTTCGACCAAGGTATTTTGATGGTTGCTATGGTCAAAGCTGGTGTAGAGCTAGCGTTCGAAACCATGACAGCGGCTGGCATTATTGATGAATCAGCGTACTACGAATCACTACACGAAACGCCGCTAATCGCGAACACCATTGCGCGCAAAAAGCTTTTCGAAATGAATAGTACGATTTCAGACACCGCAGAATATGGTTGCTACCTTTATAATCACGCATGTTTGCCACTGTTGAAGCCATTTATGGAATCAATCACAAAACGTGAGATTGGTGAAGGCTTGTTAGACAGTGACAATTATGCTGACAACCAAAAGCTCATCGCTGTAAACCGTGCGATCCGTAACCATCCGGTAGAAAAAATAGGTGAAATCCTTCGCGGTTATATGTCAGATATGAAAAAGATTGTTTAGTAAGTAGAAATAAATTTGCGTCAATAATATAGCAAACTAGTTCGCTTGTTAGTAACCAAGGCCACTTTCCACCCTGAGATTGTGGCCTTTTATCTCTGTTTCTCAACATAACCTCCCATTTAACTCAAATACAGTTAACACTAAATACTGAGGTTAACTTTATTTTATAAACCAAAATTATTTTTTTGTGACTTGGATTGTTACTTGTTCCGAGCTGGTTATTTACTATGCTAGAATAATCGGTTCCACGGGATTACACACACAAATCGAATGCAAAACACAGGTTTAACAATTACTCAAAGAATTACCCTTCTGGGTAGTCTCATTGCGATTGCTGTCGCTTGTTTAATCGGGTTTACCTCGCTTTACAGCGCCAAAACGCTCATTAATGAACGCATGATGCAATCTGAATTGCCAAGCAAGATAGAAAGTATCAATAAATCATTAAGCAAGCAGATAGACACGTTGAAAAATGCAGCCGAGCAGCTTTCAAGCAATTTATTAATCACCCAAAGTGCCAAACAAAATACTTTGGATGAAAAACTTCTTGTCAACGAACTCAAGCGTATTGCGGCGCAGTATGACTTAGTTACGGCTTCTTGGGCTAACCGCGAAACCAAGCAATATTGGAATCAAAACGGCTTTCTGCGAGTACTAAATAGAGAGCAGGATGGTTGGTTTTTCGGCTTTACCACTAGTGGCTCGGCTTACTCTATTAGTATCTATCAAGAAGCGCCGGGCGATGTGAAAATGTTTGTAAACCATCAACAGCTAAACGGTGTTGGTTTAGCTGGACTTGCGAAAAGTATTGATGATATGCAGGCGATGCTTGCTAATATGAAAATCGAGCAAAGTGGCTTTGTTTTCGTCATTAACAGGCAAGGTACGGTGCAATTGCACCCAGATGCAAGCAAAGTCGCAAAGTCCTCAATTGAAGACTTTTACGGCCAGCACAGTCGCGATTTTACCTCCACACGTGGATTTATCGTTAAAGAGTTGGAAGTGGATGGCGAAACCAATTTAGTTGCAGCGAGCCCAATTCCAAACACAGATTTGCTTGTGATTGCCCAAGTGCCAACCAGTGAAATCAATAGTGGGATCACTTCTTTGCAGTGGCAAATCATTGGTTTTTCGCTGGTGATTGCGCTAGTGGCGAGCTTTTTTAGTATGCTACTGGCTAAAAACTTAAGCGCGCCACTTAAAAAGATGGCGGATTTATTTGAACAACTTGGCAGCGGCGACGCAAAACTCAATTATCGTTTACCAGACTCAGCACAACCTGAACTTCATGCTTTGGCTGGTGGCTTCAACCAGTTTATGGCTAAGATCGAAGAAGCTATCCACATGGTTGCACAAGAGAGCCGTTCAATTCGCGTGACGACCGAAGCCGTGTTTAAACAGAGCCAACAAAACTCTCAGTCTCTGGATGAACAAAAGTCTCAAACTATGTCTGTTGCCGCGGCAATCAATGAGATGGGCGCGACAGTACAAGAGATAGCGAGCAGCGCGACCAACACGGCAAAATTAACAGAAGAAAGTAAAACGTCAACCAAACGCAGCCGTCAAGGTGTGCAAGAGAGCCAAGAAACACTTCACCTACTTGCTGGTGACATCGAAAATATGGCAGGTCAAGTCGCTACGTTGGCCGAAAAAACACAGTCCATTGCCAACATCGTTGATGTGATCAGGGGCATATCTGAACAAACCAACTTGCTTGCACTTAATGCCGCGATTGAGTCTGCCCGTGCGGGTGAGCATGGTCGTGGGTTTGCCGTCGTTGCAGATGAGGTGAGAGCGCTTGCGAGCCGTACATCACAATCAACTGACGAGATCCAAGCAACGATATCTGAATTAACTCAGGTGTCTGGCGCTGTCGTAAGCCAAATCCAACAATCCAGTGAACAAGCAGAGCAAAGTGTTCAAACGATGCAATCGTCAGTGGAGTTAATGTTGGAAATCTCGGAAACCGCAAATCAAATAAATGACATGACCGCGCTTATCGCAACAGCGACAGAAGAGCAAAGTAATGTCGTCGCGGACGTCGGCCGCAACATCGAGCAAATTAGCGAAATAAGCGATGCAGTGATGAACGAGCAGCTTGACACGGAACAAGCAATTCAGCGTCTTGCTGCATCAGCAAAAGCGCTTGATGATCTCGTCGCGAGCTTTTAAAACCTCTGCTCAACTCTAAAGTAAGCCTGCACGTTTCGTCTTGTAGGCTTACCCTTTCACATTGTCTCTTTGTTACATGGTGTAACAATCACACCGCGCAAATTTTGCAATTATAGTCTAAATTCAATAATAGTAAGGGCCAAAGGTAAGCAATTAAGCCATAACTAAAAGCCAGCCGAATGCCCAATCTGGAGGTTGTATGAAGATAGTAATTCAGTTCTCTATTATTGTGCTTAGTGTTTTACTTAGTGCCTGTAATAGCACTCCCAAAGCGACGATAGACACGTCAATTCTTAATTCAGAGCATCAATTTAATATCCAGCCTGTAGAGTCATACTCAGAGGTATTTCAGCTAAACAATCAAATTAAAGCAAAACTCGCTCAATATTTTCATCACGACGAAATTGGCGTTAAACGCGCAAAAATGTTGATGGCGTTTTTGGTCAATAGTGGCGACGATTCAATGTCATATTTATCTGGCGCAAATCTCACTGCCAACCAAGCTTTTAGTAATATGAATGCCAATTGTCTTTCGCTTTCAATTTTAACCCATGCTATCGCGAGACAAGTGGGTTTGAGAACTCAATTTCAACGTGTACACATACCCGAATATTGGGACGAGAGCCAAGGCTACAGCTTGCTTACAGGGCACGTAAACATAAAAATCTTTGAAGTGGATAATACCCAAGATTCTGTAAAGACACTGTATGTCAAACCCGCTTCCGTTACCGTAGACTTTGACCCTAATAGCCGAGCACAACATTTTAGTACCTCGGCAATAGATACAAACACTATCTTATCCATGTTTTATAACAACAAAGGCGCCATGGAAATGATTAATGGCGACCTTGACATGGCCTACAGTTACTACAAAGCAGCGGTAGAGAGCGATCCCTATCACGATGGCGCATGGGGTAATCTTGGGATCCTATATCGCCTAACTCAACAGTACGACCTTGCTGAGCGCGCATATAACCAAGCACTTGCCATTAATCATGACAATCGAAACGCACTAGGCAATCTTGCAAAACTTTACCATCTCACAGAACGTGACCACGAAGCGAAAGTGATCGAAGCCAATATTCACAACTTAAGAAAGAGCAATCCCTATTATATGCTAGTGTTGGGTAACGAAGCGTTTAAGCATGGAAATTTAAGTCGCGCTAAGCATTTTTATCAAAAAGCTTATCAACTCGACCATAGTATTCATGGCAGTTTCTTTGGGTTAGCTAAAGTTGCATTTGAAGAAGGGAACAGAGAAAAAGCAGAGTATTACCTCAATAAAGCATACAAAGCATCTGTCTTCGAGCACGACAAAGCGCGCTACGAAGGCAAGTTGGCCTTGTTGAGAGGTGTTGCAAGCAACCAGTTAAATTCCACAGACAACGATGAGAGATAACAATAACAATGAAGAAGCTCCCTTTCCAACTACTTGGCATGATGCTAACCGCGATATGTACCACGAATGCAGTAGCGCAAACGCAACATCCAAGTATTGTTCATGTTGATAATATATTGGTGCAGGATTTACAAACACTCACAAGTGCTCGCCACCAAGGCCGTAAAAGTGGAGCCCAATCGCCTAACATCAGTGCGCAATATATTTTTGCTGCTTTTGAGCAATTAGGTGGAAATCCGAGCTATCAGCACTTTACCTTTAGAGCCGGCATTTTTAGTAAAGACGCAGGTCACAACATCACAGCGACTTTACCTTGCACCCAACCTCGTTGTGACAAGGCCATTGTTATCAGTGCACATTACGACCATTTAGGAACTACAGGACAAAGACATTATCCAGGCGCCAATGATAATGCATCTGGCGTAGCAGCGATGTTACATATGGCTAGGCAACTCAGTAAAACAAATCGCGCTCGCGATATATTGTTTGTCGCAACCGATGCTGAAGAGCGCGGCTTACATGGTGCAAAATATTATGCCAAACACCTTAATCAGGAAGTTGAACTCAATATTAATTTAGATATGTTAGGGGTAAATAACAACAACCGTTTATTTGCGTTGTTTTCACCGGGTTTTAAGGAATATAAAACTGAGCTCCAGAACAAGGCAAAATATCAAATCAAATTGACTATAGTATCGTCACAACGACAAATTGAGCGTTATACAAATAATCCAAGAATTGATTGGCACAAAGCAAGCGATCACTACGCCTTTTATCGCCAAGGGATCCCCTATATTTATTTCGGTATGGGTGAAGATAAACATCATCACACTACAAGAGATACATTAGATAATATGGATTTAAATAAGTATCAGGCAGGGGTAAATCTCATCAATGACTTTATTTTGTCATTAACTCGCTCACCATTTGACTCTACTAGCTGAATTTTTTGTGCTTTTGTAAGCTGCTTAACATGCCACTCAAGTTTTGCAGCTTGGGATTTAGTACCGACTCGATATTGATATTTTAACGTTAAGGGCCCTTTACCTTTTAAATTTTTTGCCCCTTTCCCAGCCTGATGTTGCTCTATGCGCCGTTCTACATTGGTTGTTATTCCTGTGTACCAATGACCAAAGCGCGTTTCTAGGATATATAAGCTCCAAGTAGCTTGGTGTTCCGTTTTATTGGGCTCGCTAAGTAACATCTTTCCTAGCACTTCGTGGTTCTCCTCAAGATCTTATCTACAATTTGTGTTGCACATGATGACTATTGCAACTTATGTACGAACTTTTTACACTTAGTGCAGTCCAATTCCGCTAAGAGACTTTACCTTCTCTGTGCAATCGGTATCATGCAAACAACTGATAATAAGGATACACAATTTCATGCTGTCTAATAAAACCCTTTCTGTTTGGCTCAGTGCTGTAGTTATGACGGTGTTTATGTCTGGCTGTTCAAGCTGGATTTATCGCATCAACGTGCCACAAGGTAATTTCTTAGAGCAGTCAGATGTAGATAAGCTTCGCGTCCAAATGACCAGAGAGCAAGTGCTATATGTACTAGGTACACCACTTGCAAAAGACACTTTTAATAACAATGTCTGGCATTACCAATACGTATTTAATATTGACAGAGACTCTGAGGTCCGAAAGTCATTTAGCGTTTATTTCGAGAATGACAAACTAATTCGCGTAAGCGGCGACTTCGAAGAGCCAGAAGAATTTAACACGCCTTTAGACTCATAGAGTCAAAGGGCACACATTATTTCGTAGTCAAAGGGGAAAGGTATTTCCCCTTTTTTAATTAACCTGAGGTTTGGATAAGGAATGAGCTAACTCATTGTTTTTAATACCACATTAAATTATACCCTTATCTAGCCAGACAGTTTTAGGGATAACAAGGCGAATTTACGCACCAATAGTTGGCTATTGGAAGTGAATTCAACGCAGTTAGCGCTAAAACTGGCTGCTAGAAAGGCATTAACTATCCGAAGCTCAGGTTAATTATTCCTTATCTCCTAAAGAGACAGGTCGCCCACCGGTAACTTTGCTTGCACGACCTTCTTCTTTTGCTTTCTCCGCACGGCGCCTGCGCGCTTCTTTCGGGTCAGCAATTAACGGACGATAGATTTCGATTCTGTCACCATCAC
This sequence comes from Pseudoalteromonas sp. OANN1, assembly GCF_024124685.1. NCBI lineage: Bacteria > Pseudomonadati > Pseudomonadota > Gammaproteobacteria > Alteromonadales > Pseudoalteromonadaceae > Pseudoalteromonas > Pseudoalteromonas sp. OANN1. The sequence continues at coordinate 30,945 of NZ_JAMXSE010000005.1, read as the reverse complement.
TGACTACTTGCTGTAATTTTACCGTTCGGTTCCAGATCCCGAGCGTCAAATCATTCGCATCTATCTCTGGGCATTTTTCTAAAATCCCTGACTGTAGAACTGCTTGCTCAGCAGACGTCCCTTCAGGCACATCAACCGACAATGACGTCGCGCTGTCTGGCAATGCAAATACCACTTCAACCTTTATCATCATCTCGCTCCGTAAACAACTTTGGCTCGCTGGGTAAACGCAGACACCATATTCTTGGCCACTTCATTAAATAGCTTGCCAAACGCCATCTCAATTAATTTGCTCGCGAATTCAAACTCTAATTTTAAACTCACCTTACAAGCCTGTTCATCAAGCGCGGTAAATTCCCAATAACCATTTAAAGACTTAAATGGTCCATCTACTAGGCACATTTTTACTCGATTGCCGTCAAATTCATTTTTTGTGGTAAACCACTTTTTTAGGCCGGCTTTCGAAATTTCTAGACTCGCGGTCATCCCTTGATCATCATTGCTGATAACTTTTGCATCTGAGCAATGCGGTAGAAATGCGGGATAAGCGTCAACATCATTGACCAATTCAAACATTTCCTTGGTGCTATACATCACCAAAGCACTTTTTTCTATCTGTGGCATAGACACTCCAAATCTTAATACAAGGATTTTACCAAGGTTTTGCAGATTTATCTTGTTTGCAGCCACTGACTAAGTAAAAATACGTCACATTAATGAAAAAGCGCTGTCTTAAAACAGGATTTATAGGTAGACTAAGCCATTATGGCAAAGAAAAATTCAAGTAAATCAAATAGCAATACCATAGCGCTAAATAAAAAAGCGCGTCATGAGTATTCACTACATGAAAAGTTCGAAGCAGGTATCGAATTACAAGGCTGGGAAGTAAAAAGTATCCGCGCCGGTAAAGTCAATATCTCAGATACTTACATCCATATCAAAAACGGCGAAGCCTATTTGTTGGCCAGTCAAATTCAGCCGTTAAATAGTGCCTCTACACATGTGATATGCGATCCGCTTCGTTATCGTAAACTGCTACTAAATAAACGTGAAATCTCACGTCTTATCGGTGCAACCGAGCGTGATGGTTATTCTCTGATTGCCACAGCAATGTACTGGAAAAAGTGCTGGGTAAAACTCGAGTTCTATCTTGCAAAGGGTAAAAAGCAACATGATAAGCGTGCTGATATTAAAGACCGTGACTGGTCACGTGATAAAGAACGTTTGATGAAACATAACGTGCGTTAAATAAATGAGGTAGATCTTTACTGTTTCTCCTCTAAAACCAAAAACTGGCTGGTTTTGGAGTTTATCTCAGAAACATTGACTACCTCCCCCTTTAACTCAATTTCCGCGAGCACCTTAGAACCTTTAATATTCTGCCAGGCGTCTAACATTCCATCCTTCATTATTAATGCTCCGATCCCTTCACTAAGGTTTTCGGATTTTAAAAGAGTACCATCCGTATTTTTGCTTTTAAGTGCTTGACGTACTCCATCCACATTTTTTACTACCAACCCTTTATATTGAGAAGACAACATTTCTTCGGTAACTACCCCGCTACGCTTAGCTATAGATGGATCGATCTCAGTTACTGAAACATAGATATTACCGGTGTTATCAGCCCAGGGAATAATCATTTTATTAGAACCTGATGGCCCAGCAATAACCGTAGGCGTAGAGTTAAATTCAATACATATAACCTTCGTTTCACCATCTTTGTTCTTAACTTGCCAACACAGTGTCTTGCCATAGCTTTCAAAACTAATTATAAGCGCAACCAAAAATAGTAAAGTAAGGTATTTCATTCGTATTTTCTCCTAACTTAGTTAGATTCCATATAAGCTTTTAAACCCATTTCTACACAAGAAGAAAAGTCGATATTTTTTTCTTGTTTACACGCTTTATATATTTTCATTTCAACACTTTCAAAGTTTTCTGATAACTGAAGATATTCCGGTAATCCAACAGTTTGGTAGTGACTATTTATAACGCCACCACAAACCACCATTATTGCGCCAATAATTATTGCCCCTAAGCCTGACGAAGCAGTTTTAAAATCAATACTAATATCTGCGCCTTTCAAACTGCCCGCAGCACCACCATCATTAAAACCCAAAACGACAAAAAGCATACCTATCGATATTACGGTAAAGCCAATTTGAATCACTGCAACTTTCATAACCTGCTTATTTTTCATTGATCCTTGATTTGCATTTTCAGATATCATTAAAGAAAACAAAGCATAGTCATTACCTTTTTTCAACTTACCCGAAACAGTGTTAAATTGGCTGACTATATCCTCTAAAGATGCAGGGGAGCTCATTTCCTTCTCAAGTTTAGAGATACTTGTATAAATACTAAATAAAAGTGTGATCGGGAAAACAACCCCAAACAGAAGGCTTGCAAGCAGTTTTATTACTTTCATCATAAAATTGTTTCAGGTGTGAATATTATGATAAAGCTAGACTTTGATTAAAGCTCTGTCAAAGTATGTTTTAAATATTGAAAAGGTAGGAAGTTTGTTGCTTTATTATTTTTAATACAGGTAGTAGTGTTATTCTGACAAGATATCAGAAACAAGTCACCTTGTTCCTGATATCCTATAAGGTAAATTAGCCTTTGTACTTTTGCATCACAAGTGTTGCGTTAGTACCACCAAAGCCAAAGCTGTTGGACATCACGGTGTTAAGCGGTCCATCACGGCGCTCGGTTACAATGTCTAAACCTTGTGCTTGTTCGTCCAATTCATCAATGTTAATTGATGGTGCGATAAAGTCATTATCTAGCATCAGCAAAGAGTAAATCGCTTCATGCACGCCAGCCGCACCGAGTGCGTGGCCTGTCATTGCTTTAGTTGCACTAATAGCTGGGGAATTATCGCCAAACAATTCTTGAATAGCGCCTAACTCTTTCACGTCACCAACTGGTGTTGAAGTACCGTGCGTGTTTAGGTAGTCAATCGGTGCGTCAAGACCTTGCATCGCTTGTTTCATACAACGTACCGCGCCTTCACCTGATGGTGCTACCATATCGAAACCATCTGATGTCGCACCATAACCAACGATTTCAGCATAAATGTGCGCGCCGCGAGCAAGAGCGTGTTCTAGCTCTTCAACTACCACAATACCGCCACCGCCAGAGATGACGAAACCATCACGATTTGCATCGTACGTACGTGATGCGCGCTCAGGCGTTTCATTGTACTTGGTTGACAACGCACCCATGGCATCGAATTCCATCGCGAGCGTCCAGTGTAGCTCTTCACCACCACCAGCAAAGATAACATCTTGTTTGCCTAGTTGAATCTGTTCAACAGCATTGCCAATACAGTGTGCTGATGTTGCACATGCAGAGCTGATTGAGTAGTTCACACCTTTAATTTTAAATGGTGTTGCCAAACACGCAGAAGTCGTGCTTGCCATGGTACGTGGAACCATATAAGGCCCTACACGCTTTACGCCTTTTTCGCGCAGAATATCAGCGGCTTCAACTTGGTACTTAGACGAACCACCACCAGAACCTACGATAAGGCCTGTGCGTTCGTTTGATACTTGCTCTTCTGATAGCCCTGAATCTTCAATTGCTTGCGCCATCGAGATATAAGAAAACGCTGCAGCGTCCCCCATAAAGCGATGTGCCTTACGGTCAACGAGAGATTTTACGTCGATATCGATTTTACCAGACACTTGGCTACGTAGGTTGTAGTCTGCAAATTCTTGGTTAAAAGCAATACCGCTCTTACCTGCTTTTAATGACTCTAAAACTTCTTGCTTGTTGTTGCCGATGCTCGAAACAACACCGATCCCCGTAATAACGGCTCTTCTCATGGGTTTATTCCCTTCGATATTACAAATTATGCGTAGTATACGCTGAATTTTAGCGCCAAGTGGTCAGCTTTCCAGCGTACACATGTACTCTGAACCTAAATAACTAAAAATGCAACCAGACTATTGAGTCGAAAGACAGTAAAATAGTTCCCAAATAGTCGAACATAGAGTCTTTCATGATAAAAAACGCTCAAATACACTTCAACGATGCTGGTACCCCTGTTGCCGATAGTTTTGACGATGTCTATTTTTCCAACGATGATGGGTTAGCTGAGTCACATTACGTCTTTTATACTCAGAACCATATCGACGAGCGGTTACAAAATCATGGCAAAGACCGATTTGTCATCGCAGAAACTGGTTTTGGTACTGGATTAAACTTTCTCAACGCTTGGTATCACTTCAACCAGCGTAGCAAAGACGCATGCGTTAACCAACTTCACTTTGTCTCATTTGAGAAATATCCAATCCATATTGATGATTTAGTTAAAGCGCTACAAGCTTGGCCTACGCTTGCCCCGCTCGCCGAAAAACTTTGCCAACAATACCCGATGGCCCTTGAAGGATGCCATCGCCTAGAGTTTGACAATGGTCAAGTGACCTTAGATTTATGGTTTGGTGATATTCACGATAATTTACCACAACTAAGTTTTGAACAAACCGGATTTGTCGATGCTTGGTTTTTAGATGGCTTTGCTCCGAGTAAAAATCCAGATATGTGGCAACAAAGCTTATTTGATGCCATGGCCAATATGAGCCGAGATAGCGCTACTTTAGCAACATTTACCGCAGCGGGTTTTGTCCGCAGAGGACTACAAGACGCCGGCTTTGCGTGCAAAAAAGTCAAAGGGTTTGGTCGTAAACGCGAAATGGTGATTGGAACGCTGAGCAGTGCCAATAAAAACTCCAATACTCCAGCGTATTACAGCACCACACCGCGTAAGCTAGAGAGTATCGCTATTATTGGCGGCGGTATTGCCTCAAGTTGTTTGTTGTATCATCTTGGTAAACGTAACCTTGGCGCAACACTTTTTTGCCAAGACGACGCGTTAGCCAAAGGTGCTTCTCACAATCGCCAAGGCGCGCTATATCCAAACCTGCAAGCAGATCACACGCCATCGAGCGAGCTATACGCCCACAGCTTTTTATATGCAAAGCGCCTTTATCAGCATATTGCAAATACAGGCTACCACTTCGCACACGATTGGTGTGGCGTACTCTTACAGTCCGTTAGTGAAGCCAAACAAGCGCAGCATCAAAACCTAGCTGAAAAGGCAACTTGGCCGCATGACTTAATTCATGCCGTTGATGCCAAGCAGGCTTCAGTCATAGCAAATACCACGCTGCCCTACGGTGGACTTTATATTCCAGAGGCAGGCTGGCTAAACCCGGCAGAGGTAACGCAAGCGGTGTTTGATGCAGCTCACGCATTCAAAGCGGTTTCGACTCATTTTAATACTGATATACAAAAGCTTGAAAAAACTGAGAGCGGCTGGCTGTTACACAGTGAAGATAATACGTTTGGGCCGTTTTCAGATGTCTTTGTCTGTGGTGGTGAGCATTCTGACCGATTCGAGCAAACCAAACATATTCCTCTACACGGCGTTCGCGGTCAGGTCTCTCATATTGATGCTGGAGAAGAATCACAAAAACTCAATACCGTACTTTGCCATAAAGGGTACTTTACTCCTGCAATGGATGGACAACATTGTATGGGTGCGACATTTGAAAAAAATAGCAAAAGCCGAGAGGTGAAAGCCGAAGATGATGCAGTTAACCGTGCCCAGCTTGAACGCTTTTACAAAGACACGGATTTAGCCGCGAGTCTTGGCGAGATTACCTCGGCAAAAGCCGCTGTACGCTGCTGTTTTAACGATCATTTGCCTATGCTTGGTCAAGTCCAGCATAACGATGAGTTTTGCTCGGCGTTTGCTAATTTAAGAAAGGGAAAACACTACGGTTTTGGAAATCTAGCACTACCCTATCAAGGTATTCATGTTGTTACCGGTTTTGGCGCACGAGGACTGTGCAGCGCTCCACTTGCTACTGAGCACTTAGTTGCAACTCTACTTGGCGAAGCAAGGCCTTTAAGCGAACGAGTACATCAGGCAATCCACCCAGCCAGATTGCTCGTCAGGGATTTAATTAGAAGTAAAATCTAATAATGGCTAAGGCATAACATCACCTAGATATCATGCCTTAATCGATATACACCCATTACACGGTAAAGACCTGTCTATTTACGACACCCCAATAGTCGTCTTGATATTGAGATTCGCTGTAGTCGATACCGTTTAACGTCAATGCGTTGCGCCAAAAATTGATCGCGTGATCTGCGCCTTGAATTTGTTTGACTTGCCAATGCCCAGGATACATTTGCCATATTTTGAACATAAACGAAGAACCGAGTTTACGTTTTCTCGCTGCTGGCACGATATAAAACTCACACACTTCAAAGGTGTTTTGCGCTTTAAAAATATTGATAAAGCCAACCGGGTGGCCATTTTCATATGCCAAGTAGCCAAGGTGCTGTTCGTCTATTGGCGTATCTAACTGAAATAAACCGTTACTATCTGGTAATTTTTCCGTCAACACTGAAAACTCAGCTTCATATGCTTGCACCAAATTAAAATAGACTTGCGTTAATGAACCCACTACTTGACGAATTTCCAAAATACCGACCTTTACTCAGAATTAGTCGGCGTAACTTACAGCAATAGTGCACAAAGTTAAACAGACAAAATTACGATTTCATCTGAACTTGGAATTAGAAATGAACTGACTAAAATGCATAGATCAAAAATATCATCCGACCCTAGCACGGTACTTTTACTCTGGATATAAAACCCAATACCGACATAGGTATTGGGTTTTGCCTAATATTAAGTCAGAAAAGTAATTGTACCCACCTGATTAATAAGGGTTATTGGGTAAATAAAAGTTACTCAAGTTTCCGTTAATGGAGACCGCGAGTTCACCGCTACTATGTGTGTGGGTGTAGATGTTGTAACTCTGCCCCGGCAACACTTTAACTCGCAAAAAGTCTTGATATTGTACTGCTTGACCGCAAGCGAGTGCTGTTCTTTTAGTTTGTTCTGTTTCTTTGAGAATATAAACTTCAGCGCTGCCATCCACGATCCCTTCGCCTTCGCTATTGATGAAAATTGATGTTGCTTCACTCGCTGCAATATTAAAATAGTTACTACTGTGGCGAGCTAAAGATACGGCTGCACGTCCCATTCTGTCACGCTCAGCAAAGTGCGTGTCTGTTAGCGCATTGTCTAGCATGGGGATAGAAACAAACCGACTACTAAAATTCAGTGTTTCGTGACAAAAATCGGTTACTACTTCACTGGAGATAGCACCGAGCACACCATCAGGATCGTAAATACTGTCGGCCAGTAACGCCATTCCAGCTGATGTACCACCAACAACACCTCCCTTATCAAAAACGTGCTGCACCGCGCTTTGGACAGAAGTTCCTTGCCATTTATTTAGATAATCAGACTGATCGCCTCCAGCAAACCAGACAAACTCGGCACTGCGAATAGCCCAATCAACATAAGGGTCATTAGCCTTACTAACAGAATCAATAATTAACGTCTCAACTGAATCAGCGGCCATTAGACCAAGTAAGTAATCATTGTACGCGTCCGTGCCAGAAGTACGCAGTACCACCACATCAGCACCATTACCAATATGAGGAGCTACTCTTTGGCTAAAGGCATTATCAACATCGGTTCCCCCGCCCATTAAGAGCGTGGCACCGTTATCCGGTGTGAGCGTGTTGCAAGTGTCTGAGCTATTTCCAGCAAGATAAGCCTTTAATGCCCCAGGTTTTGACGGACGAATACCGTAATTACACTCTCCAGTTGGCGGCGGAGGAGTTTCACCTTGGACAAAATTCACAATCAAATCATACCAACCAGAGCCACTATATCGCGTTAGCTTTATATAATAGGTACCTGCAGTCTCAGCATAAAAGCTCCCGGTTTCTGGTATTTGACTCGTTTCCCTACTGACAACTGCTGAGCCTGTTTCTTGATATAAGAACCAGTCAAAATCATCACCAGAGCTATGGTCTAGCGAGATATCTATCGAACCTGGCGCCGCCACATCAAAAGTAAACCAGTCGATATCACCTCTGGATAACTCGCCGCTAATTGTCGTGTTATTACACACTCCACTATTGGCATTACCTTCGCTGTCGTTAGATTCAGTTTCAGTAGTTGAGCAAGCATAGCTATGGCTTGTAACAAGCATTAGAGCAGCTAGTGATACAAATAGAATGTTATTGTTTTTCATAGTATTTACCTGAATGTATATATTTCTATGTTCCGTACCGTTGCATTGCAAAGTTACGCTGACGCACACCGTATTTTGCACTAAGCGCCCACGGCGACTTATACACAGATGACGATGGCCAAAAGCACAGAAGTGAGCCTTATACCAATTGAATTAATTCTCTAATCAATTTGAAGGGTGAAATAGCATATTAGCTTCGTTAAAAATTTCTCATTTAGAACAACTAAATAGCAAAATTTTTGCCTTGCCTATATGGATATAGGTACCTTAGCGGTAGCAGGACGCGAGAGCGGTGCTACTAAAGCTATTTCCCCGCTTCAAGATAGATCATTTACTTAATACAACTGGTATTATTAATTTGGTTTTTTGAAAAACCTAAACGCAATTAGCGTTAGGGTTTACATTCGCATTGATACGGAACGTGATAAAACCCACCCAACAACTTGTCGATGGGAATAGAATTGAAATTCAGGTGTGGCTATTCGTCGAACCACTCACTCAAGTGGTAATTAACGGAACATTCATGCAGATCACTAGGGCGTTGTTTGTTGTAGATGAACATTTACGTCTCCTAGATGACAGTTAAAAGAATGAGTATTAAGCAGATGTAAACAACCTGCATAAAAAATATGGCATGCAACGCCTACCTTTTCAACTTTTATTATCAAAAACTCAACAAAACAATCATCGAGTGACGTCAATTACGGACTCTCGACATAACAACTCGGCTTTCTTGGACAGCTTTTTCCTCGAGTACAAATCACCCGAACAGAGCCCTCAAGCCCTCTTTCAATCCACTGGATATTTAAAATCTTGGCAACACGGAGTAATTGGGTTTTCATATGATAGGGCACCACGCTCGCACCACCATGGCTAATACAAGCTTGTTGCAACTCTCCAATCAAGGCATCAGCATCAATCCCTTGTGCATTAATAGCAGGATTGAGATCGAGACCCGCGCACAGCACTCTTGGGCGATTCGCAACATCAACGATTTTTACTGACTCACAGCAATACAGACGCGGTTTGCCATTAACATTCAGGATTGAAAGTTGAGCACTGGCACTATTACTATCATCATGAAATTTACGAAATACGGCCCAGTGCTGACACGGATCGGCAACGCTACGCATATTGCCCCAAGGTAAAGGAATGCCATTGCCCCGATACACCGCCTTGAGTTTACCGGCTTGATAAGCATCAAAATAATGCCAATGTGGATAAGGTGAAACCGATGTCATTCTGCGCATTGCGACGGAAGCAGAAATACCAAGTTGCTCATGGACGCGTACATCGTAACCTCGGCTTTCGAGTAACTGCCGAAATGGTGTACGGGGACACAATAAAGCCCCTGCAAAGAAGCTCGATTCAAAATCCTGCCACGCGCTCAAAATATCTTGGGCATTTGGAGTATCATGATCGGGATTATCGTTACTTTTACGACTTTCTCCAGTAGTGAGTACACATTCTAACCCTTCACTATTGTGAAGCACGGCATGGCCAATATGAACAGCTAAATCGTATTTCATTCTCGCGGGATGTGCGTGCAACGCGCGATTTATAAACACCATGTTTGGCTCTTTGAAATAAGAAGTGATCATTCCCTCTCCGTCAGGCGAAGATTGCTCAAACCACTCCACTTTGCGACCTTTTGCTATCAAAATTGCCATTAGGTCATCACAGCTGAGATAGAGATTTTTACCTCCTACTTCATCGGCTGCTCGCTCTAAATCAGGAAAGTGGTTTTGATGGTGCTCTTGATGGGCACGGATCAAAAGGTGCGCAAACTGCCTACCACTGATCCCCGCTTGGGATAGCATTTCTGGGATCGCAATTTGTAATATCTCTTTGGCAAATAGAAAGTTGGGCTCTAAAGCCATCCCCACTATCCCACCGAAATTGCCTTTATCTGGCGCAATCTCCGGCGCTTCTGGTTGACTATCTAAAAACCACTCAATCGGCTTTTGAAATACAGTAGAGAAGTTTTCGAGCATCGCTTCGCTTGGCGTACGCTGGCCTCTTTCAATCATTGATAGGTAGGAAACGGAAGGCGCGCTGGCCGGATCTTGCTTAACGCATCGAGCCGATAAGTCTTCTAAAGTCAAATGGTTACGCTTTCTTAGATTTCTTATTTTAGTACCCAAAAAGTGAGACTTTCTAATTAAGCTTGCAACTTTTGCCATGATTTCACACTCCGTTTTTGTGAAATTCACACTGTGAAATTCTTTTTGTGAAATTATTTGAATATTTAACTTACACTCAAAATGTACACGAAACAACCAGAATATATTTCCCAATTTATGACAACATGAATAAGTGAGGTGGATCATGGCAGCGCAATTACAACCGCATACAGAGCAACCAATTGACGATACAAAAGCGCAACAGTCAATGCTGGCAAAACAGTATCTTGATGAACAATGTCCTTTAGAGTTTGGCTCACACATGGAGGTGACAGACTATGTGGTTTACTACAATCACCTGCTTGCGTTTTTTGCCAACGGCACCCATTGTGGTTTAAAAAATTGTAGCCAATTCGTCGCGCTTTGCGGTCACCGTGAAACTCCGGAGGCTATTTTGTTAAAACAAGACGATGGCTTACATATTGAAATTACTTTCAATCGCACCGGAATGCTCGGCCAATTTGATAGCGCCCATATCGAAGATATTATCGTCGAAACACCACTGGCGTCTGTGGTTGGTAAAAAGACTAAAACCCAGCTACAAAAACTGTGGATGAGCTTTTATCATGGCGTGCAACAACCAGCAGGAAAAGCCTGTTATCGTGCCAAAAATGGGGATGATTATGAACTTTGAGTAAACACTCGATAATTTGTAATCAAATCGCTCAAACATTCAGTAAGTTTTAAGCTAAGCTAATTAGAATACCGCTCTTTTTTCGACTGAGCACATGACCAAATTGCTTAATTTTCTAAAAAACATTAACTGGATGCTTTGGGCGCTCATACTTGGCATTTTTGCGGGTTTAGTTTTCGGTGAACGGTTATCATTTTTAAAACCTATCGGTACAGGTTTTGTAAACCTGATGCAAATCACCATTCTCCCTTATATTGTCGTCAGTCTTATCGTGGGTTTAGGGAAATTTAATCCCGAACAAGTTAAAAGCATTCTTGCAAAAGCAGCGCTAGTCATGATCTCCATTTGGGTGGTAGGTCTTGCTGTGATCTGGTGCTTTATTATGACATTACCAGCGCATGATGCCGGGACCTTTTTCTCCCCTGCACTGGTCGCCGCGGCTCCCGAAGTAGACTTCGTTAAACATTATATTCCCTCTAATCCATTTGCTTCTATGGCAGAAGGTAATGTACCGGCCTTAGTCATATTTTGTATTGCGCTAGGTATGGCGCTTATTTCTAATCAAAAGAAAAACCGTTTACTCGATGTGTTAGAAGTCGTTGGTCAAGGTCTGTCAGTTATTTCCAAGAAGATCATTGCCATCTTCCCTATTGGCATTTTTGCGATGACAGCAAGCACCGCAGGCACCATGAGCGCAGAAGAACTGTCTGAATTGCAAGTGTACTGGGTTGTCGTTTTATGTGTCGGCGTGTACTTGATGTTAGTACTACTACCTATGCTTGTTGCCGCACTCACCCCTGTTAAGTATCGCGACCTCATCATGGTTATGCGCAATGCATGGATCACCGCATTTAGTACTGGAAACGTTTTTATTGTATTGCCGGTGATCACCGAGGGGATCAAAGATCATTTACGCAAAATTAAGCAAAGCGACGAAAGCTCTGATCACATCGCTGAGGTGTTAGTGCCTATCGCTTATACCTTCCCGAGTTTAGGAAAGCTTACTACCCTCATTTTTGTCTCTTTTGCGGCATGGCTTACCGGCAATCAGATCGGCATCGAACAAATTCCTAATGTGTCTTTATCGGCGATGCTAAGTTACTTTGCTAACGTGCATATCGCTATTCCCTATTTGCTCGATACCTTGCGTGTCCCGGCTGATACTTATCAGTTATATCTATCGATGTCAGTACTCACCGCAAAAGTGGTTTCACCGACCACTGTGGTATATATCTTCGCATTTGTATTTTTATGTATTTTTATCAATCGCAGACAATTACACTTAAAACGCGTACGTTCAGTTTATTATTTAACGCTATTATCTGCATTACTCCCAGCATTTATGCTGTTGAGTTTTACGGCAAATAATTATCTCGGTAAGCAAACTAAATCGGCCGATGAGGCCATAGCTAATATGGTGATCTCGGATACCGTCCCTGCTCATGTGCTTAGCTATGTCCCTAAAGCATACCAAAGTGGTGAGCTGTCTCTGACGAATATCGATGTGATTAAAAAACGTAACCTGCTGCGTGTAGGATATCTTATCGATAATGTGCCATTTAGTTACTTTAATCAAAAAGACCAGTTAGTGGGTTTTGATGTCAGCCTCGCACATAGGCTCGCATCCGACCTTGGGGTTAAAATCGAGTTTATTCCTTTTAAAAAGCCACAACTGGCAGAGTATCTCAACAAAGGATATTTCGATATTGCAATGTCCGGCCTTGAAATTAATATTGCCGACTTACAAAGCTTGCGCTTTAGTGACAAGGTGTTGGAGCTGCAACTGGCGCTCTTGGCCAAAGATCATGATTTAAAGAAGTTTGCTGACAAGTCAGCCTTGCTTACGCTTGATAAACTGAATTTAGCTCACGTTGAATATGCTCCACTACTCAAACAATTGGCGCAGCAAAACCCTAAGGTAAAAGTGTCCAGTATTAACAATTTGCAAAGCTATTTTAAGCACCCAGAAAAATATGACGCCTTAGTGATCAGCGCAGAGGCGGGCTTTGCATGGAGCATGTTCTACCCTGAATTTGGTGTTGTGGTACCGGAAGGGGCGAGCTTGAAATACCCCGTTGGATTTGCTGTCGCCAAGCGCAATCAAGATCTACTGAGTTATGTAAATGCTTGGCTGACTATCCAGCATACCAATGGCCGTATTGAAAAAACTTATGATTACTGGATCTTAGGAAAAGGTAGTGTACAAAAGCAAACTCGCTGGTCGTTAATGGATGAACTGGAAATCGACCCAAACACACTCATTGATAAACTGAAGTTCTAATTAAAAAAACGCCGTCAGTTAACACGTTAACTGACGGCAAGTCTACTCACTGGGCGAGCTAGCTTTCAAGCTCACTTTAACCTTAGTCAAACCATAAAATAAAACAAGTTTTTAACAAAAAATTCATCAATTTGATAACCGACTTCGTAAACCACTACTGCGGCTCACACTTCGATTCATACCCTGCACTAATACTTTATATTGCGCCACCAATTCAAACTGCTGTTTAGCTCGGGTGATCCCTGTATAAATGAGCTGGCGGTTTATCCCCTGCTGCGCACGTTGAATTGGTGGTAGTATCATTGCCGTGTAAGCAAACTCCGAGCCTTGCGATTTGTGGATAGTCATTACATACACTCTATCAAAGCTCGGCAATCTGGCAGGATAAAAGCGCCTAACGCTGCCCTGCTCATCAATAAATGATGCCTGTAGCTCACCCTGTTCGTCACGTAAAATGATCCCGATATCGCCGTTAAACAGTTTCAACTGGTAATCGTTTTGAGTGATCATAATGGGCATACCAACGTAAAATCGCCCTGTCGGTTGTACCAATCCCATTTGACTGAGCTTAAGCTCTATTCTGCGATTTAATTCGTTCACACCGTAAGGGCCTTCTCGCACGGCCGCAAGCAATTGATAACTGGCAAACTCGCTATGTATTATGGCCTCACTCTCACCATGATGAATGGCAAGCAGGTATCGCTGGTATTGCTCCGCCGCTCTGGCAATTAAGGCATTGTAGGTTTCACTATTTAATTCATGATGCTGTATATCGCTATAACCTTGCCTCAGCACGCTGTCTAATTGCCGCTTATTATTGCTATTTACGGCAAATGCTAACTGGCCAATTCCACTTCGGCTGTCAAAACGGTGACTTTTTTGTAAAAATGCCAGATTATCTTCCAACATAAAGCCAGCGCTGGTATCACCCGACTTAGGCAGGTTTTGTTTACTCAGCTCAGCTAGCTTTGCTTTCAGTGCCTGACTGTAATGTGGTGCTTGCCCAAGCGTTAAGTTTTCACATAAGTCGCTGAGTACGTTACCGGTATCTACCGATGCCAGCTGATCTTTATCGCCGAGCAAAATAAGCCGTGCATGTTTTGGTAATGCATCCACCAGCTTTGCCATAAGTGATAAGTCCACCATGGATGCTTCGTCAACAATCAGCACATCAACATGCAGCGGGTTATCTTGATTGTGACGATAGTGTACGCTATTAGGAATAACGCCTAACAAGCGATGAATAGTTTGCGCCTGCTCCGGCAGTAAGTCGGCAAGCGCTGGCGGCAGATTTAACCTCGCTTTCGCGCCAATAATTGACTCACTGAGCCTAGCAGCGGCTTTGCCGGTTGGCGCCACTAGCTTGATGGTCAACGGCGCACTGCTATAAAGCGATTGTAAAATCGCAAGCAGTTTTGTGACCGTCGTGGTTTTTCCCGTACCGGGGCCGCCCGTGATGACACAAAATCGCTTAATGATTGCAAGTGTACAAGCTACTTTTTGCCAATCAATGTCTTCTTCACTGGTTGGAAAAAACGATGCCAACAGTGCACCCAGTTTTGCTTCGTCCAGCGTTACATCGGCTTTTGCCAACATTTCAAAGTGTCCTGCAAGCCTTGCTTCATAATTTGCTAATCTCGCCAAGTAGAGCTTATTAGCGTATAACCGAAGTGGCTTATCTTCACCGATTGCAGGATGCTGTGCGAGCGCGCTAACGGCTATACCTGTGCTTGAAAATGGCGACAACTCTACAGCTCCATCCGCAACCGCGTAGCCGAGCTCAAACGGGTCCTGATAATTAATATTGTCTAACTCTAAACAACTATGCTGACGTCCATGAGCGATTAATAATAGTAAAAATACATAGAAGTGATCGTCGTAGCCTTGCTGATTCAACAACTTGGTTAGCGCGATATCGGCTTTTCCGACTCGTTTGTGTTCAAGCAATAGCGCCATGAAACCCTGATGATCAAATGCCTCAAAGTCCATACTTAACTGGCTCATACAGACTCCTCAAATAATGCATCTAATTCTAACACCTGCTCTACGCTTAACTGATTGAAGAAAATCCCCTGATTGTCCGGTAATGCGCGTAAGAACAAATAGTAGTTCCCGCCCAAATGCTGCTCAGGGTTATAGTCCACAAGGCGCTGCTTTAACAAGCGGTGAAGTGCCACGGTATAAATCATATACTGTAAATGATACTGATGAGACGACATCGCGGCATTGAGGTTATCGTAGTGATAATCTTCTGGGTTATCGCCAAGGTAGTTGGACTTGTAATCGAGCACAAAAAACTGTCCTTGCCACTTGAAGATTAAGTCGATAAACCCTTTCAACATGCCTTTCACATCATCAAAGTTTAAAAACGACTTTTGTCCAGTAATGTCACTGAGGATCTTGTTCAGCTTCACCGCACTGAGTGGTTTCAGTGGTAAATAAAACTCCATTTCAACAATGCAGTCGTTCGGTGACAACACACCAAGTTGTAAATGAGGATGTGGCGCAAGTGGTGCTGCCAAACAGCTTGTTATCCAACGCTCAGCGGTCTCTTGCCACTCGGTCGCAATACCAAACTTATCCAAAGACTTAGTGACTGCTTCGGTCAGCGTAAACTTATCTTCGTTTTTGGGGGAATGTGGTGCAGTAAAATCTATAAGCTCAAAGATTTCGTGCAAACAACTACCCGGCTTGGCACCCTTGGGAAAAGTATAAGAGGTTTTTTCCCGCTCTTGACGTTGCTCAGGTAAGTCCAGTAAATGGTTTTCGTCCACGGCCCCCGCAGGTTTATCACCATGATGCGTGTGATAGCTTAGCTGGCTAAAGCTTGTGGTACGCCAGTGGCGTTCAATCTGACCGGAGAAGGTTTTCGCAGACAAAGCTAGAGGCTTGTCTTCAAACGTCGTTTTTATCGCTTGCTGTGGTGCGGTGATTTCATCTAATCTTACACATTCCATTGCCGCATGTGCTTCACATAACTGGCTTAAAACACTTTGCCAAGCCTCAGCACTGTCGAAGGTTTCCGTGCCAAACAAGGCAAACCCTAAAGCCGTTTTGTGCAGCGCAGACTTTTTACTGCGCCCTTGTTGAATATCGTAAAGCCCAAGCTCGCAATAATGCACCGCACGCGTCAGCGCAACGTAAAGTAAGCGAATATCCTCAGCCAGTCGTTCTTGCTCTGCTTTTTCTTTGGCGTCGTCACTGGCTTCAAGGTCGACAACTAGCTTACCCCCTTGGTGATAAACTAACGTATCAGCTTCACGAAACCCAAGCGCAAATGGCATAAAGACAATCGGATACTCCAAACCTTTTGATGCGTGCATGGTCACAATTTTTACCAAATTGGCATCGCTCTCCAAGCGAATTTGGCTGCTGTCACTCTGGGCGTTATTTAGCTGCGATAAAAACCAACGTAACACACGACCCGTGCCATCAAGCTCTAATTGCTTATGCTGTAAAAGCTCAGCTAAATGACGGAAGTCAGTAAGCCAACGCTCCACTTCCATTCCCTGCTGTTGCCAAATCACTGGCAGCTCACAAGTTATCAATAAGTGTTCCAGCATCGCCATTGCACCAGAGCGATACCACAGCTGTGTTAACTCACTAAATAACTGTAAATAACCTTGCCACTGCTGCTCATTAAACTGCAAGTCGTATAGCGCTTGGTTGTTTAAATAAAATAATGGTCCCGCAAGCACGCCTCTGAGCGCAGCTTCGTCGTAACTCCCGTGCAGTACATCAAGCAATTGATACAACGCAATTGCTAACGGCTGCCTGAATACACTATCTCTGGCAAGGTACACACTGGCAATATCGAGTTGATTTAAGGCTCGTTTGATCAAGCTCGCTTCTATGCGGTCACGAACTAAAACACAGATATCCGCTGGCACAACTGGGTTTTCGCCAATCTTCGCAATCCCCGACTGCCCTTGCTCGATAAGCGCTGCAACTCGACCAGCGAACGCCTGACTTAGCCGCGCTTGCGCGGCGCTTTTGTTAAGCGCTTCATCCTCATTTGGTAATACACTAAAGCGCAGAGCTGACGACTTTTTAGATGCGATAGTAAATTGCGCATCCTCGGCTTTACCTTGCGCGCTCACCTCAATGAAAGGGATATCTTTGTTGTAGATAAAACTATTGGGATGGCGAGTAAATATCGTATTCACTGCAGCAACCACATCACTATCGGAGCGATAATTGGTTGCAAGCGTATACTGCCTGTTTTGCGCAACTCCTTGCTTTGCACCGATATAAGTAAAAATATCCGCTCCGCGAAAGCCGTAAATGGCTTGTTTTGGGTCGCCTATCAAGGTTAATGCCGTATTTTCCTTTGCATAAACTCGGCTGAAGATCCCATATTGAATAGGATCGGTATCCTGAAACTCATCTATCATGGCAACCGGATATTGCAGTGCAATTTTTTCGGCTAAGCGCTCACCACTATCGCCCATCAGCGCTTGATGCAGCTGCTTAAGTAAATCGTCGGGAGAGATCAAGCCATATTCTTCTTTGTGGGCGTGAAGCAAAGCTCTCACCTCAGTTACCGCTTGTTGCACTAACGCGATTTTAAGCCCACTCCCGACCAATTGGTGGAGCTCTGCCAAGGTATCAAAGTGACGAATGAGCTCATGCTCCAGCGGCGTAGTATTCTTTTTATAGTGAGCAACATCGGCAAGGCTTTCACTGCCCCAAAGTCCAAAGGAATGATTACTGCTACCAAACTCAAACCACCACTGCTCACTGTTAACATAATCCTCCAGAGCTTGAAGATTAGCTTTTCGCCCTGGTGCCCGATTGCCTGCCAGCCCCGCGTTTTTCAACACATTGATGTAGTCAGCTTTGGCTATTTCGGCCTTTAGCCACAGTGCTAATGTTTGGTATTTTTCACGTGCGGCAAACACTGCATCTAAGGAAACAGAGGGTTTAATTTCGGCATTTTCTCTTGCTAATAAGGGTCTAACTTGCTTCGCAAGTGCATAAGGTGTAGCAAATTGCTCTATCACAGCCTGTGTTTTTTCTGTATCTAGCGGATAGACAAAACGTCGCCAATGATCTGCCATCGCGGCGTCAATCAAGTCGCTCTCGTCGAGAATAAATTCGAGGTTAAATGCCACCTTAGACTCAAAAGCGTGTTGCTTCAGCATTCTTTGACAAAAGCCGTGAATGGTGAATATCGCGGCCTCATCCATTGACTTAGCAGCTGCATCAAGGAGATCAAAGGCACGCTTTTTATCTTCAACTTGCGCCAAAATCGCATTGATCAGTTCATCTTTACAGACTTCACCTAGTAGCACGTCGCGAGCTTGAATAATGCGTTTTCTCACTCGGTCTTTTATCTCTTGTGTTGCCGCTTCTGTGAAAGTTACCACTAAGATTTGTTCAACGCTTAACGGCTCATGTTGCTTATCAGAAGTACGCAAACCGAGTAAAT
Organism: Pseudoalteromonas sp. OANN1; assembly: GCF_024124685.1. Taxonomy (NCBI): domain Bacteria; kingdom Pseudomonadati; phylum Pseudomonadota; class Gammaproteobacteria; order Alteromonadales; family Pseudoalteromonadaceae; genus Pseudoalteromonas; species Pseudoalteromonas sp. OANN1. The sequence continues at coordinate 12,281 of NZ_JAMXSE010000005.1, read as the reverse complement.
AACGCAGATATAAACCGGTGATGGTGTAAGTTTTCCCCGTACCTGCACTGGCTTCAATTAGGTTTTGGCCACTTAGAGGCATAGTAATGGGATTAAGCATCTCCATGGCGTACCTCCTCGGCGGTATCAAGAATAGGTGTTAACAAAGTAAGGCTAAGTGCACAAAAACGCGCTTCATGAGCTGACAAATCGCTAAAGCATAGTTGAACATAGGGATCTTCCCCTTCTCCTCGACCAACATATTGCGGCTTAAATTTATTTACCGCCTTTTTAATATCCTGTGTCTTGGCGTATTCCATGCTAGAACTTGGAAAAAATGCCACAGGTTCACTCAGAGCTTGCTTATAAAAAGCCAGCCACTGCTCCAAATATTGTTGTGCTTGTGGCTGTGAAATAGTGGCAAAGTGCACGCTTTGATCTAGCCCGACAATATAAGTAGTGACTTCATGCCCCATTACACAGGCCGCGCAGTGATGTAAAAACCCTTTAATCAAATCTTTGGCTTTAATACTGGCGCTACGATAGTAAACTTGCCTGTTGTCATACACACAATCAAGCCAGCCGACCAGTATATGTTCTGCAACACCAAGTTTTAGCTCTAGAGGTTCCTTTGGTTCATTAAGCAACAGGGCCAGTACGTTAACCATAGGTTCAACGCGGCTGAGCAGCCCCTCTAGCTGTAGTTTGCCAATGTTCGCTTGTGGCAGCGAGCCTCGTTGCAATATTTGTTCAAGATTTAAGGGCTGTTGTTGTAGCTGAGCATCCAACACTTCATCTAAATATTGATAGCGCTCCAACGCATCTAATGCGAAAGGCTCTTCATCGAGTGTTAACGCTTCTATTGGTTTGAGTTTTATGCCCAGCGCTTGCTGATAAAATAACTTTTGCGGCTCACACACGCCGCGCAGCAAATCGCTAAACTCAATTTCTGCGTCTAAAACTGGTGCTAACGGTTTTGTCTCATCAGCTTGCGCCGCTCTATGCTGCCAAAGCCAAGTACGATTGTAGCTCTGCAGTGAGCCTGCTTTAAAATGTTCGGGATTAAAAGGTTGTAATGGCAGTTGTGAAGTTAATCGAGCAACAAGCGACTGCTTTGGCATATCTTCAAAATAAAAGCTGCGGTCTAGATATTCAGTCAACTCGCTGACTAGAACAGATGGCACCTGGGCTTCGTTGTTAAAACAAGAGCGGCCAATATAACTGATATACAAGTTTTCTCGAGCACTGAGTAACGCTTCTAGAAACAAGTATCTGTCGTCTAGTTTTCGTGAGCGATCGCCTTTACGTCTGGTGGAGTGTGCGACTAAATCAAAACCAATAGGCTGCACGGTACGAGGATAGTCAGCGTCATTTAGGCCAAGCATACACACCACTTTAAATGGAATAGCACGCATCGGCATCAGCGTACAAAAGTTTACCGTTCCGGCTAAAAAGCGCTGCCCAACCCCTTTCTCTCTAACGCCTTGCTTGACCAAATACGCTAATATTTTTGCTGAGACTGGCGCTTGAATATCGCCATTTTCATGGTGTTTTTCGATGTTCTCTATAATCTGCTCAAGCTTAAGTAAATCCCAACTCTGTTCAGACTCTGACGAGTAAAATAGCGCCATGGCTTCACGTAGAATTGCTGCGAAGTTCGTTAAGGTCTTTTCGCTGCTGAGTTGTCGCTTTAACCAAATCAGCGCATCAACAAAGCCGATAAGCTTGTTAAGTACCGCCACCGACATCCCTTCGACTTCATCAGCAGGATAAATAGATGCGAACGGCGTCTGTTCGTCGTTTGTTGCAACCCCTAATAGCAAACGGTTGAGTCCATGCTGCCACGTATTTAATGGTATTTTTGGCAAACCATATTCGCTTTTATGGCTGTCATTTAAGCCCCATTTAACACTGACCTGATCAAGCCAATAGCGAATTAAGTCAAACTCATGGCTTTCAAGGTTAAACTGTTCGGCTATCGGCAAAACGCCCAACAAATCGAGAATATCCGATACACAAAAACGGTTATTGGGTAAGTCTGTTAGTGTCACAAAAGACGTTAAAATAGGCCGCTCTTGCTCGATTGCAAGATCGGAAATCGCATAAGGGATCCTTAGCCTATCTTCACAGCTGTCAAACACTGCTTTAATAAATGGCGAATAGGTGCCCACATCAGGCATCATGACAATAATGTCTTTAGGCGTCAGGCTTGGATTTTGTTCAAACAGATTGAGTAAATAATCATGGAGCCGTTCGACCTCACGCAGTGGTGTGTGGCAATCCTGAAAAACGATACTGGTATCATCGGCCATAATGGGTAATTTGCCCTGCTGCGAAACAAACCAATTTGGATCAGCGGTTAACGACTCTCCTTTAAATGCCAACTGGTAGATCTCTTGCTGCACCTGGCCAAGCAGGCTGTCATCAAACGCGTCATCAAATCCATCTATCCAACTGGCATCAAGCTGCAATAATTGCTCAAAATAGTCACGTCCGAGCTTTCCCCATGAAGAGAGGAGTGGATTGCCAATGTAGTAATACTCGCCGTCTTTCGCTTCAAGTTCTGGCATCTTGGCGTATTTTGCAGCGACTTTAGCTTGAGTCTTCTCATCGACTAAATCTCCCCAGTAGTGTTCACTGGGGTTAAAAAAGAATAAAAATACATTCGTTTTTTGGCCAAGCGCTTGAAAAATATCAAGCTGACTGGTCGATATGGCCGAAAGTCCAAATATACAGATCCGCTCGGGAAGTTTGCCTTTAGGTGCATTGGCCAGCCCTTGCAGTAACTGATCGTGCATGTTGGCACGGTGATACGGACTTTGTTCAAGTGCTTCAACATGGTGGACTAAACGACGCCAGAGATCAGGCTGCCAAGGGGCGATGGCTTCAACATCCACATCTATAAGCGTATCTTGGCCCTGATCCCAAAGTTCAATCCACTGAGGGCGGTACATTAAATATTGGTCAAAAACGTCGGCAATTTTTTCACACAATGCAAAGAGTTTAATTCCTGACGGGTCGTCACCTAAATAGTGCTTAAGCGCAATATATTGAGGCTTATCAATGCAGTCGGGTAATAGCGTAAATAGCTTCCAAGTCATATTGCTTTTATTAAAAGCGGATTCCTTGGGAACATCATCAATGAAATTTTGGTATAGCTTCCAAATGAAGCTAGATGGTAATGGAAAGTCGACCTGTGCACTTATTCCTAAGTGCTGACTCATGCCTAGTTTGAGCCATTCAGACATACCAGGAGATTGTACTAACACCACTTCTTTTGCAAAAGGGTTAGCGAGCGGTGCTGATTTTATGAGTGTGCAGAGTTGCGCCTGCAAGATTTCCATTCGATTCGATTGGATGATGTGTAACATGTTGTCTGCCATGCAGTTTAACGCTGTGTTAAGTGTATCTGAATCTTCCTATAAGCGGTAGTTATTGAGGTTAATGCGAGTGCGCTTGAATAGAAAAGCGACAACCGTCGCTTCTCAGATAAACTGTTAGAACAAATCTATATCAGAGCTCTCTTCCGGCGCTTCAATTTTATGCTCAGACAGCAACTCTTCGTAAAAACAAAGCATATCGCGACCGTTATCTTTGGCGTAATAAAGTGCCTTGTCGGCATTTTCAAGCACAGTAATGGGGAAATCATATGGGCTTATGCGAGACATTCCGACACTGACGGTAAGCTTTTTTACGAATGGAAAGTGGGTATTTCGTACCAACTCCATAAACTCGTCCATCTTAGCTTTTATCGAGTCGTAATCGGTTGGCTCAAAGACCAGTACAAATTCTTCACCACCGAAGCGAAATAATAAGTCTGTGGAACGAAAAAACTGGCGCATACGCTGTGCTAATAACAGTAAAACCTCATCTCCGCACACATGTCCGTAGTTATCGTTTACTTTTTTGAAGTGGTCGATATCCATGATTGCAAGCCATGAGGTTGCGCCTTTATGCACCGAGCGCACATCACCATGCCATACCGTTTTATGCTGTTTGATAACTTGCTTTTCAATCAGTTGTTTCAAGCGCTTTTCAAAGGTTTGACGGTTTAGTAGTCCGGTGAGTTTATCGCGCTCGTTTTCGTGAAGAATGGTGAGATAATTTTCAAAAATGCGGCAAAATGCATTAAGTAGTACTTGATCTGCACTAGACATACCAGTGCTTACAACTGCGATAGCACCAACAGGCTTTTCCTGAAGGCTGATTGGCACCCAACGGTGCTCGGTGCCATCTTTCGCTTGTACCGTGATGATACAGGCTGACTGCAAGCAAGAAATTAATTCCTTATCGGGCTCTTTAACTAGGCTTCGCTCTTCCCAATCAAATTCCTTATCGGACAGTTTTCTTAAGAGCAGGCTTCTCTCTATCGCGATCTCTCCGGGAACGAGCAGATCCTTATAAACAGCGACTTCTTTACAGCCTATGAACTCTTGAATAGTAGACACTAAGCTGTATTCGAGAGAATCAACGTCTCTCGTTTTTGTTATTTTGATAACGGAATTTAGTAAATCTTCTTGCATGTCCGACGCACTCACAACTGCATTGCTGGCATATTATTACACACTTAGCGAACAAATAAACTCCAAAGTACTCCTTTATTCCTATCAATGTTAAAAAATAAGCTACAATCCAGTTGATTATTAATTAGCAAATACTTGAGGGTTAAACACTTAACTGCTCTCAAGCTTAATTGATAAAGATGACAACTTTTGCATCAAAAGTTTTCGCTTTACCACTGACGCCTACTTTAAGCTTATGCAATGTATAAAAAAATGCCAAACTTAAGTGTTTGGCATCCCACTAAATCCATACTTATGGATTGGTTTTAGACTAACGTTGCAAGCATAGACTCATCATACTCTTTCACGGCTTGACCGGCTTTCACCTTCTCCACATAATCAGGATTGGCAATGAACGGCCTACCAATCGCCAATAAGTCAAATTTTTGGTTTTGGATAGCTTCAGCACCTGATTCAGCTGTATAGCTCCCCACACCTACCAACGTTCCTTTATAAATGCTACGCAAGTAAGCTGAAGCACTGCCGCCCAAATACTCAAACTCCATCGCGTCATCAAAGATACCCACGTGCAGATAGGCTAAGTTGCGACTGTTTAATGCCGAGATTAAGAAATCAAATACCGCTCTGTCTCTTTGGTCACCATCCATATTGAAGTAAGCACCGGGTGACACTCTTAGACCCACTCTGTCGGCACCAATACGATCGGCGACAGCATCGGTGACTTCCAAAGCAAATCGACTCATATTTTCTGGTGTTTGACCATATTCATCGGTACGCTGATTCGCAGCGTAATGTAAAAACTGGTCAATTAAATAACCATTGGCACCGTGTATTTCAACTCCATCAAAACCTGCCTCAATCGCGTTTACTGCTGCTTGGGCATAATCGGCAACAAGTTGTGTGATTTCTTCCTGAGTTACTGCTTTAGGGGTTTGATAGGTGAGTTCACGCATTCTTGGAACCGTACCCTCAACTCCAATAGCCGACGGTGCTAAGACTTCTCCGTCAAAAAAATACGGGTGCGCAACACGCCCAACATGCCACAACTGCGCAAACATCTTGCCGCCTTCGGCATGTACAGCATCTGTTACTTTTTTCCACCCTGCAATTTGTGCTGGTGTAAACAAACCTGGGGTATTCGGGTAGCCTTGCCCATCAGGGCGAATAATCGTCGCTTCACTAATGATTAATCCTGCTTTGGCTCGCTTAGCGTAGTACTTCACCATGTCATCGGTAGGAACTAAATCGTCGTCTGCCATACAGCGCGTCAATGGCGCCATCAAGATGCGATTATTGAGTGATATGGTGTTATTTAGCTTAACATTTTCAAAAAGTACCTGTGGCATGGGTGTCTCTCCATATTTGAATATACATTCAAGATAGGGATTCTTGAATCGTTATTCAAGTTAAACCTTTACATTTTTTTCATTGTTATCAAAAATAGGAGTGAAGTATTGGTATAATGGCGACGTTTAAACACATTTGGTGCACTTAGGAAATCGATGAGAACAGCAGAGTTTGATAGAGAAACCGTACTGAGAAATGCCATGCAAGCATTTATGACTTATGGCTACAACAAAACCAGTATGCCCAAACTGACCGAAGTAACCGGACTCCATCCGGGTTCTATCTACTGTGCGTTCAAAAATAAAAAAGGTTTGCTATTAGCCGCCATAGATCAATATCAAGCAGACCGACGAGTGCATTATCAAAAGCTATTCGAAAACAGCACCAGTCTTCGCTGTGCGCTTGAGCGATTCTTACAAGATCTTGTCGGTGAATGTTTAGGCGACGAATCAAAGAAAGTGTGTTTGCTCACCAAAACGCTTAATGAAATTGGCGAGCAGGATGTGGAAATTCAAACGGCACTCAGCGCTAACTTGCACCAATTTGAATCACTTATCAGGCAACAGTTTTTAATAGCTTGGCCCGATAGTGAAGCATTAAGTGAAGATGAAGCCACAAAGAGGGCCCGTTTCTTTATTATGTCTGTATATGGTATTCGAACTTATGCAGCGACACAGTGCGATAGCTCACACCTAAATGCGCTGGCGGATAGGTTATTGGAAGTCTCAGTTTAAAGCCGAGGGCTTTGCGCTTGGCTAAATTGCTGTTTAAACGTATCGTGTAAACTCTTGTCTATGTATTCTAGATGCCAATTAATAAAGCGCTCGTCCATCGTCAAGCCCGCCAATACAGAATTAACCGCCGCTAAAAACCTCCGTGTAACGGATGTATCCCGACAAGCGATATGCCCAGTAATAAATGGAGCAAAACCACTAACCGCAATTGGTACGGGTTTTTCTGATGCGTCTTTCGCGTGGTATGCAATAACCGAGGGGTATTCAAGCAGCAACTCAAAACGCTTGCTCATCAACATAGAATACATTTGTGCTTCGTTTTCGCTGCCTTCTTTCACGTAGAGCTGATCTGGCGGCGTCTGCTGTATCATGGCATCGGCAATATCACCATATGAGCGCTCTTTTTCTACGCCCAACAACCATTTGGGATGACTCGTTAACAATGCCTCTAGGCTTTGCTCGGTTTGTGTAGACAACAATTGCACTGAAGGTGCAGCAAAAACTTGTAACCCCAAAAAATAAGTGGTCGGCTCTGAAAATAGCAATGTTTTACTGCGCGCTTTATTCACAACTAAGTTTCTAACGCACTCCCCTTCACCTCCTGCAATATTTTTAAGCGCACGGTCAACACTGGCATCAGACTGTATAATCTCAAACTGAGTTAATTGGCTTTGCAGATAGGAAAATACACGGCTTTCGGTTTGAACACCTTGAGAAGGGTTATTGTAAATTGTGATTGCTTGCGGCTGGGGCTGAGCGATTGAATAGCTACAACAAAATAACAAACCAATTAGTATGCCAAGTCTATTCATTGATACATCCTTTTATTTCCCGTTGAAACGTGCCACACGCCGTTTGATATATAAGGCAGAGTATACAACGAGAACAAGCCCAAGATAAATGAATCACCGAAATTGATATCTACGGATACTTTTCACACAACACTGTTACTTTCGATATTTTTCGTACAGAGAATCAATTGAGTATTCAAATAGCGCTTTTATATGATTTTTAGCCTCTGGAATTGAGACGAGCTCAAAATCGACTGAAGCAGATTTACCACCAAAGAGTCCAAAAGTAGCTGGCTTAGACACAACATCCAAAGTCAGTAATCCGCGGTTATTTTCTATTGGTGTCAATTGGTAAGACGCACACTTACCGCCTTCATCGCCAAGTATAAAAAACAACCCGCCACCTTCCCCAAGTGCCTCAAACAATTCCAATTCTTTGTCCCAAGGGTAATGATCAATAACATCCCAAGCCTCACGATAAGATTGTAATTCTTTTTCATAATTGATGAGCTCAGTGCCGCCGTCACGATGTTGGTAATAGACTTTAACTCGCCTCATTAAACTTTCCTTATCCACTAACATCACATTTTTTGAGAATTTGCTGCCGTAGAAAAACCTTCAGCAGCCTAGCTGACACACTCTACATTTACGCCGCAAATACGTCATGTATTTTCTCAGGCGTTAGCTGGTTGAACTCACCGTCATGATAGTTTTCGACATATTCAATAAAGGCGCTTTGTGTCGTAGGAATAGCTGACAGAAGCCAGCTCGAACCGTTATCTTCATCATTATTAAACTCTACTGCTCCTTGAGACCATGTCGCTTCATTATCAAGTCGCCAAATGCAAAACGTGACCTCTTCTATTTCGAAAGCCTCATCATTCAGTACTTCCAACAGCTCTGTTGGTGCTCCCTCGTACATCCTCGGCCATACACCGTACTCTTCTTGAGCATGAGGGCTAACTTCTGACTCATGATCGAATCCCCTGATAAGGATCGACTCGTCTTTTATCACGACAACAATATTGTCGCCGCCCCCATTTTCATAAGTCGCGATATCAATACCAGCAACCCAATTTTCGGTATAAGTAAAACAGCGCAAATACTCATCATCTGAGATTTCAATATCTAATGCCGCACTGGCCTTTAGAGCCAACTTTAATACCTTATTTGATATTTTGTTGAGTTCCATCTTTTTTCTCTATGTTGGAGGTGAGTTATTGAGCACCAGCGTTTTCATAGAGTTAATAGGTATTAGGAAATTGAGCTCTATCTAAAGTTTAAATAGCGATAGGTTTCACTGCTATTCTCCTCACTGCTACTTCTCAATATGTGTTTCAACGCTAACGCTCTAGCCCTTCCATAGGGTGAATGATTTCGTCTTTTACATTCTCAAGATTGGCATTTTTTAAGAAGAAATAAAACGTTGAATCAACGACTTTTAACTGTCTTGAATTGGAGTCATATGCAATAACTGGAGGGCTAATTCCTTGTTTAGACTGTAATTCAGTCAAGCCTCTTAGGACTGTTGTTAATTGAGCTCCTTTCAAATCGTCTTTACGATGATGTATTTGCTTAATGCTATGTAATAGAGCTTCTTTACTTATGCCACCATTCAGCCCCTGATAGCCCGACTCAAGGATATGAATCACTATGTAATATTGTAAAAAGTAAGGCATTGGCTTGTCTTCAGAAATAACCGAACCATGGCCACAAGCAATGGCCTCTAGATTTCTTAGGTGACGGCCAGAATACTCTTCAGTTTTACACTGTATAGCTCTGCTGTAGCTTTCAATATTATCAATAAGCTTATTATTCTCTTGCTTTTTATGAACATCACTTTCGATGCAAGTGTGTTTTAGCAGTTCCTGAAATACACCAACACTTCCAAATGCATTTTCAACGCAATGAGCTAAAATCTCATTTGAAAATTTAATGTTTAAAAGTTGCTCACCTTTTTCTGCAATAGCTTTAAAATCAGCACTTAGCCAAGGCTCTACAGGTATTTCGTAAACCCTATCTTGTAGCTCACCGTTGAACTGAGCTAACCGATTAGCTTCCTTCCATACCCCCAAGATAACAAATCGCACTTTTAAATCTTGAAAAGTCCTTAAATCATAAGCAAATGTTCGTTGTAACTCTTCTGGCAAATAATGAAAGTTTTCCAAAATTATGACTTTTCTTTGACCTACTCGGTGAATAAGATCAGCGACATCGTCAGGTAACTCTAGATTAAATTCAATTTCATCGTACTGTTCATCACGCTTGTTGCTTCTTTCTTTATCTATATTTCCTTCTACTTTACCCTTTAAAAGCATAGCTACAGCGCCTTGAATAGATGCTTTAGCTTTGACTTTAGTCTTATCTCCTGTCCCTTCTGTATATGAAGTTTTTAAAATAACACCTGACTTTCTCAAGATTGATTGGTAGATATCTTTTAAAGTCGTTTTAGGCGATAAACTTATTAAAATATTTTCTTCATAGTTTATATATTTTTTTACGAGAGCTGTTTTACCTTGTTTTGATGCACCATACACAACTATTTGTTTGTCAGTGCGCAATGCATCTATAAATTTATCGTCCACATGCTCTCTTTCAACATAACTTTCTACTTGCTTACCACTAACACCAAATACGTCTTCAACATTCATATAATTGCTTTCACTCTGCCATGCTTGCAGTCTTTCAACTGCGCTAAAACATTTATGCGACACGTAGTTTGTGTTACATAATCGTTTATTGAACTGAGCCGCTACCCGCTCGATGTGTCAGAGTTGGTGTTGTTTATGCTATGGCTTTACTTAAAAAAATAGGCTTTTAGGGGAGCTAGCTCTTCTGGCTAGTTTAATCAGCTCTGCTATTATTATTTAAGCTTTCCCTGCATTACTCAGCGCTTATTAGGTGTTCATTACACATAAATTTGGTTAGATAAGCAAAGATATTTTTAAATAGAAATGACGTAAACCAGAATGGCTTTTGAAGATGCGCTGTATTTAGGAAATAAAAAAGAAGTTTAGGGTTTTCATAGCCCCTGAATGTCCCCAAAAGTACAAACGGCTTTTAGTAGGTGATTGATTTGAATAAAGAAGGAATGGCGGAGAGAGAGGGAGTCGAACCCTCGATACGCTATAAACGTATACACGAGTTCCAGTCGTGCGCCTTAAGCCACTCAGCCATCTCTCCGCACTGAATTGCGGGGCTAATACTATGAAAAGCCTCGCACTTTATCAAGCAGTTTTTTGCTTTTAGGATCTATTTGTCTATTAATCCTACTATTTCTGCAAGGATGCAGAAAAATCTAGCATGCGATTTAGCGAACGTAGTGCGCCTTCACGCAATTCCATATCAACGAAGACTTCTTTGCCTTGTGGGCTGATAAGCGCTTCTTCAATTGCCTGTAGGCCGTTCATTGCCATCCAAGGGCAATGGGCACAGCTACGACATGTCGCGCCTTCACCAGCGGTTGGTGCTTCGAAGAACTCTTTCTCAGGGCAAAGTTGCTGCATTTTGTAGAAGATACCGCGATCGGTAGCAACGATAAACTTCTGATTATCCATTTCTTGCGCAGCTTTAATTAATTGACTCGTTGAGCCTACCGCATCCGCTAAGTCTACAATTTCCGCAGGAGACTCAGGGTGGACCAGTACCGCAGCGTCAGGATGTAGTTGCTTCATGTCTTTAAGGGCTTTGGTTTTAAATTCATCATGAACGATGCACGCACCGTTCCACATGATCATATCGGCACCCGTTTTCTTTTGGATATAAGAACCCAAGTGCTTATCCGGACCCCAGATGATTTTTTCGCCTTGCTCATCAAGGTGCTCAACAATCTCAAGCGCGCAAGAAGAGGTGACAATCCAATCCGCTCTTGCTTTTACCGCAGTTGAGGTATTGGCGTATACCACCACTTTTCTGTCTGGGTGTTGATCGCAAAACGCAGAGAACTCGTCGATAGGGCAACCGACGTCCAACGAGCAAGTTGCTTCGAGTGTTGGCATCACAACGGTTTTGTGCGGTGTTAATATTTTTGCCGTTTCGCCCATAAAGCGCACGCCGGCGACGATGATCATGTCTTTGTCTTCTTGCTTAGCGCCAAACCGTGCCATTTCTAATGAATCAGCAACACAGCCGCCAGTTTCTTCAGCAAGTGCTTGGATCTCAGGATCAGTATAATAATGGGCAACCAGTACCGCATTTTTTTCAACTAATAGCGCTTTGATACGCGCTTTATACTCTGCTTTTTCTTCAACGGTAAGAGGGGCAGGTTTTGGAGGGAAGATATAATCTTCCGGCATAATACGTTCAGCTAGACTCATTTCTCGACCACTAGTCCACATTGCATAATTAGGTAGAATTATACGAAAAATACAGGGGTAATCCTAGCGAATGTTTAACTCAAAATGGCGAGTTTAAGAAAGTATTTTGAATAATATATGAAGAATAAGAGGATGGTGGGTCATGATGGACTCGAACCATCGACCAATGGATTAAAAGTCCACTGCTCTACCAACTGAGCTAATGACCCGCTCAAGCATTAAAAGTGCCATTAATTCGTCCTGAAGAGGTGTTCCGGCTCGTCGTCCTGACTCGCATTCAAAAAGCTGCGAAGCCTTGCTTCGGTCTTTTTTCACCCAACTGAGCTAATGACCCGCTCATAATTGAATTCGTATGCTTTTAAGTGGTGGGTCATGATGGACTCGAACCATCGACCAATGGATTAAAAGTCCACTGCTCTACCAACTGAGCTAATGACCCGCTCAAAATCGAATTCGCAAGCTTATAAGTGGTGGGTCATGATGGACTCGAACCATCGACCAATGGATTAAAAGTCCACTGCTCTACCAACTGAGCTAATGACCCGCTCAAAATCGAATTCGCAAGCTTATAAGTGGTGGGTCATGATGGAC
>NZ_JAMXSE010000054.1:0-1056 GCF_024124685.1 Pseudoalteromonas sp. OANN1 | reverse complement strand
CGACAACATCAAGATGACTGTTGAGCTAATCGTACCAATCGCGATGGACGAAGGTCTACGTTTCGCTATCCGTGAAGGTGGCCGTACAGTAGGTGCTGGTGTTGTAGCAACAATCGAAGAGTAATCTCTAGGTTGTCGTAAAACACATAAAAAGGTCGCTTTGGCGGCCTTTTTTAATACCTCGTAGCAGCGATTTTATATCGCGACCAACGAAAAGAGTCATTCTCCAATAAAGACGTAAGGTCTTTTTTAATACTTCGTAGCAGTGATTTCATATCGCGACCAGTGAAAGGGCCATTCTCCGATAAGGCGTACAGACTTTTTTAATACCTTGTAGCAGTGATTTTATATCGCGACCAGTGAAAGGGTCATTCTCCGATAAGGCGTACAGACTTTTTTAATACCTAGGTAGCAGTGATTTTATATCGCGACCAGTGAAAGGGCCATTCCCCGATAAGACGTACAGACTTTTATAATATCTTGTAGCAGCGATTTTATATCGCGACAAATGAAAAGGGTCGTTCTCTGATTAGGGCGTACAGACTTTTTTAATACCTTGGTAGCAGCGATTTTATATCGCGACCAACAAAACGAGTCATTCCTAGCAATTCAATAACTGTTGTCGAACCTTCTTAAGTGGTATCCCCACTTATAGAATAGAGACTCATTAGTGTTGATAACACGCGGTACTATACATAAACGGTATACAACACCTCTTTTTTGTTCTCTTTTTATACTGTTAAGTGTCAAAAATAAGCGTTTCGCTTCATTTTTGCTCGAACAAACGTTTTTTCGCAATTTTCTTTAAAAAAGGGGTTGCACTAAAATCGGATCGCCCTATAATGCGACCCCACTGACACGGGGCGCCACGCTGAAAAGCAAAACAGCAACGAGTTAGCGTCAAGTAAAACTTAAGTTCGAAACTTCTTCTAAAGAAATTCAAAATTAAGTGTTGACAAAAAATCGGGAATGCTTAGAATGCACATCCCTCGAAACAGCGAAATGTTTCGAAACGTTCTTTAAAAATATGAAGCAATCATCTGTGTGGGCACTCGT
>NZ_JAMXSE010000053.1:0-1076 GCF_024124685.1 Pseudoalteromonas sp. OANN1 | reverse complement strand
TGAATTAGTTCTGACCAGACCTGACAATTCGATTTGAAAAATTGAGAGTTACCCGTTTTGATAAAGGTGTCGAATCTTTGTTCAAAACAACTAAGGAGTAACTCTCATGTTACATACTAACAATCCAATCATTAAACACAAAGCTGGTTTGCTCAATCTAGCTGAAGAGCTTGGAAACGTATCTAAAGCCTGCAAAATGATGGGGGTTTCGCGAGATACGTTTTATCGTTATCAAGAGCTCGTTGATGAAGGCGGTATTGATGCACTCATCGATAAATCGCGTAGAACACCAAACCTGAAGAACCGTGTAGATGAAGAGACTGAAAAAGCAGTTTGCACCTATGCGATTGAATTTCCGGCTCACGGGCAAGTCAGAGCCAGCAATGAGTTAAGAAAGCAAGGCGTATTTGTTTCTGCCAGTGGTGTGCGGTCTGTTTGGTTGCGCCATGACTTGGAAAACTTTAAAAAGCGTCTGAAAGCGCTAGAGGCTAAAGTCGCGCAAGAAGGTCTCATTCTCACAGAATCCCAGGTAACAGCCCTTGAGAAGAAAAAACAGGACGATGAAGCCTGCGGCGAAATTGAGACTGAGCACCCAGGATATCTTGGTTCACAGGATACTTTTTATGTTGGAAACCTAAAGGGAGTTGGCCGTATATATCAGCAAACTTTTGTTGATACATATTGCAAAGTTGCGTTTGCAAAGCTCTACACCACTAAAACACCGATCACAGCAGCAGATCTACTGAATGATAGAGTTTTGCCTTACTTTGAGCAGCACGAACTACCTATGCTACGGATCCTCACTGATCGTGGAACTGAGTACTGCGGTAAGGTTGAGCACCATGATTATCAGCTTTATCTAGCGATCAACGACATAGACCATACCAAAACCAAGGCAATGTCGCCGCAGACAAACGGTATCTGCGAACGCTTCCACAAAACGATACTTCAAGAGTTTTATCAAGTGACATTTCGCAAAAAGTTATACAGCTCTCTGGAAGAGCTCCAAAAGGATCTGGACGAGTGGATAAATTACTACAATAATGACCGAACTCATCAAGGAAAAAAATGCTGTG
>NZ_JAMXSE010000052.1:0-1092 GCF_024124685.1 Pseudoalteromonas sp. OANN1 | reverse complement strand
CCTGATTTCAGATAATAAGTGCGACACTCATGGGATCGCGTAGAAGAGGAAGCCAACTGCTGAAAGTGGTACGCTCTTCTCGCCAAAGAAACAAGCAGTACTACCATGAGATATCAGCAGTTGACCGAGGGCAGAAGATACCAGATTTCCATATTATTGGAAGAGGGGTTCTCTGCGACTGAGATCGCCAAAAAAGTAAAATGCCATCGCTCCACCGTTTATCGAGAGTTAAGAAGGCATAAAGTGAAAGAAGCCTATTGCCCTTATTCGGCGCACGTAATGGCTATGGGGAAGCGTAAAGCAGCACAGAAATACCGTATCCCTCAAAAACGTATCGGCTTTATCCGAATATTGCTGCAAGAAGGTTGGAGCCCGGAGCAAGTTTCAGCCGTTTTGACGAGTGTGGAGCAGCCTGTCAGTCATGAGTGGATTTATCGCTATATTGCACTGGATAAACGTAATGGTGGCAAGCTATATCAGCATCTGCGTCAAGGACATAAGCGATATAGGCGAGGAAGAAAGGACAAGGGGCCAGCGATTTTGAATGCAACTTCGATTGATGAACGGCCAGAAGTTGTTGAGGGTCGAACACGTCTTGGAGACTGGGAAATTGACACGGTACTGGGGAAACAAGGAACGGGTGCATTGGTCACCGTTTTAGAGCGAAAAACACGTTTTTACCTTGTTAAAAAAGCCCCATCAAAATCAGCAGAAGATGTTGCGCAGGCAACCATAGAACTGCTTGCGCCGTATAAAAATCACGTGCACACAATCACAGCAGATAATGGAAGGGAGTTTGCAGCTCATGAGCTCGTTTCGGCGACTTTGGAAACAGAGTTTTACTTTGCACACCCCTATTGTTCTTGGGAGCGTGGGGCAAACGAGAATGCAAATGGTCTGCTACGACAATATATAAAGAAAGGCACCGATTTGAGAGAAATAAGCGATGCTGATGTTGAATTCGCTATGTCGCGGATAAATTATCGGCCAAGAAAGTGTTTGAGCTTTAAGCAGCCAGCAGTGGTATTCAAAGAAATGACACAGGCTGCTTAATTTTGTAGAGAGTGTCGCACTTCAGAGTTGAATTCGGGA
>NZ_JAMXSE010000051.1:0-1265 GCF_024124685.1 Pseudoalteromonas sp. OANN1 | reverse complement strand
TGTAGTGGCATAGTTAATTTGGCCACCCATTAAGAAAGAAATGTTATGCTATTTGCATACAAATTTGGGTGAAAAAATGACGAAATTAAAACGCGCAACCTATTCTGCGGCAATCAAATTAGAAACAGCTCAACTTGTAGTTGACCAAGGCTACACACAAGAAGATGCAGCTAAGGCTATGGGGGTTGGTAAATCAACTGTAAGTAAGTGGGTAACTCAATTGAAGCAAGAGCGGAATGGCCAGACACCCACAGCGTCACCAATGACACCCGAACAAATTGAAATCCGCGAACTTAAAAAGCAAATCCAACGTATTGAATTAGAAAAGGATATATTAAAAAAGGCTACCGCTCTCTTGATGTCCGACTCCCTGAACAATTCTCGTTAATTGAGAAATTAAATCAACGAGAGCGTTACCCAATTAGCGTGTTGTGTAGCGTATTCAATGTGCATCGCAGCAGCTATAAATATTGGGCCATACGGGATACAACGCCTACACCAGAGCAAATAAGGCTAGAAGCTGAAGTTAAAGCCATACATGCAATGAGCGGCGGTTCAGCTGGGGCACGGACAATCGCAGCAATCGCAACGAATAACGATTTTGAATTAAGCCGTTATCGCGCCGCTAAGCTAATGGTTAAACTAAAACTAGAGAGCTGCCAAGTACCACAACATCAATATAAAAGGGGTGGTAATGAGCATCTTGAAATTCCAAATCTGCTTGATAGACAATTTGATGTTGTTGAGCCAGATACCGTGTGGTGCGGTGATGTGACGTATATTTGGGTTGGTAATCGCTGGGCCTATTTAGCGGTCGTTGTTGATTTATTTGCACGTAAAGTCGTTGGTTGGGCAATGTCGTTGTCGCCAGATACTAACTTAACGCTAAAAGCGCTTGAACTCGCGTATGAAAGCAGAGGCAAGCCAAGTGGATTGATGTTTCACTCAGACCAAGGAAGCCATTATACAAGCTTGAAGTACCGCCAACGTTTATGGCGCTATAAAATTACACAAAGTATGAGCAGGCGCGGAAATTGTTGGGATAATGCGCCAATGGAGCGATTTTTTAGAAGCTTTAAAACGGAGTGGATGCCAAAGGTTGGATACGAAAACTTTAAAGATGCTAAATATGGTGTGAGTGATTATATCAACGGATATTATAACAACGTTAGGCCTCATCATTATAATGCTGGTTTAGCGCCAAATGAATCTGAGGTTAGATACCAAGATTCTAAAACTGTGGCCAAAATTAGTTGACCACTACA
>NZ_JAMXSE010000050.1:0-1448 GCF_024124685.1 Pseudoalteromonas sp. OANN1 | reverse complement strand
CACTGGTAGCGCTACGGCAAATTGTTGTCTAATTTCTGACATTAAACGAATGCTCAGTAGCGAGTGTCCGCCTAGTGTGAAGAAGTTCGCCGTGGTGCTTATTCTATCGCTCGGTATATTCAGTAAGACTGACCAAATATCAACTAACCTTTGCTCCACTTCTGTTACCGGTGCAACATATTCTCCTTGCAGTGCACTGCCTTCTGGCTCTGGTAAGGCTTTTCTGTCTACTTTACCATTAGCCGTTAGTGGCCATTCATCCACAGCAATTAAAAAGCTCGGCACCATATAATCTGGGAGCGTTACTGCTAACCTGCTTTTAACGTCTCTAACCCATGCGTGTTTCGCCTCTTCATCCAACACCTGATTTGATTTGATATAACCCACTAACTGCACATTATCTGTCCACTTCAGGGTTTTTACCAACACAGAATCCACACCAGGTTGTTGCGCTAACTGCACTTCAACTTCCCCAAGCTCTATTCTAAAACCGCGGATCTTAACCTGATCATCTGTACGACCTATAAAGGCTAGATTCCCCCCCTCTAAGTAACGTACTAAATCGCCGGTACGATATAAACGACTCGGACTATGTGGATCACTCGATAGGTAATGTGGATTATCAATAAAACGCTCAGCTGTAAGCTCCGGACGATTGAGATATCCTCGCGCTAAACCATCACCACCGACATACAGCTCACCAACACACCCTTCTGGCACTAACTGCTGATTTTCATCTAGAAGATAAAAAGAGGTGTTAACCATTGGTCGACCTATTACCTCTAATTTACTTTTCGATTGCAATGAAAAGGCACAGTTCACTGTTGTCTCGGTTGGGCCATACCCATTAAGCAATACCCGCCCGTGCTGTTTTACAAATGAAATAAAGCTTTGCAACTCTGTGCCCATTGCCTCACCACTGGAGATCAGATCTATCGCGGGCAAGCCTGGCTCTTTAACTATCATAGCAAGTAATTGTGGTGTCGCATTCAACACACTGAGTTGATGCAATCGCGTTATATTTACCAGCTCGCGTGGAGATTTGACTTGTTCTTTACTTGGTATAATAAGCTTAATACCTGAACATAGCAGTGCAATACCTTTAAGAGATGCATCAAATACAAAAGATGATAGCCACAACCAACCATTTTTATAGGCTTTATCACAGCTTGCTAGTTGCGTAAAAAAACCTTCTCTAAAGTTCATTAACGCACGATGCTCTGTCATGACTCCTTTTGGCTGCCCTGTCGAACCAGAGGTATAAATGACATAGGCTAAACTCGATGCTTCCAATCCACTCTCTTGCCTCTCTATGTTCTCTTGGCTTTGCGCCGCAAATAATGCCGCATCATCCAATGCCACCACATGCCCCGCAAATTCCGCTAATACATCGACACCCGCGCCTTGTGCTAACACCACCTCTAACGCCGCATCTTCTAACATATAAT